>SHLN01000254.1 GCA_004283105.1 Acidimicrobiia bacterium | reverse complement strand
GATGTGGATGTGGACGTGGACGTGGAGAGAGGTTGAGTCTTTAGACTCTCCCCCCATGAAAGCCTCGGCGCCCGCCTCGTCCGCCAATCTGGGCCCGGGGTTCGACTGCCTGGCCCTGGCCGTCGAGTTGCGTTGCTCAGTGTCGGTCGCCCCGGGCGATCGATGGACGGTCTCTCCCGCTGGAGATGACGGGTTCATTGTCAACGCCGCCAAGGAGCTCCACAAGGAACCGCTGGCGATCTCCATCGACAGCGAGATCCCGGTCGGCCGCGGCCTTGGCTCGAGCGCGGCCGTCATTGCCGCTCTTGCCACCGCCATCGGCCGATTGCGCAACGGCGAGGATGACCTGGAAGGAGTCTTCGAGTTCACGGCTGCCGCCGAAGGCCATCCCGACAATGCGGCGGCCGCGGTATTCGGCGGGCTGGTGCTCTCCGGGGGAGGTTCTCCGCATCGCCTTGCGATTCACGACTCGATACGCCCCATCATCGCGGTTCCCGATGAGACACTGCCCACACGCGAGGCGAGGGCGGCGCTCCCCGACTCGGTCTCGATCGGCACGGCGACACGTACCGGATCGCGGCTCCTTCGACTGGCGGAAGGCCTCAGAACGGGAGACACCGGACTGTTGGAGACCGTTGGCCCGGATGAGTTGCACGAGCCGTATCGAATTGCCCTGCGGCCAATCATCGGAGAGCTGATGGCGGCCGCCCGGTTGGCGGGGGCTCCGTTTGTAGCGATGAGTGGAGCCGGCCCCTCCGTTATCGCGCTTGCCGGCGAGAACGACGTCTCTGCGATCCGGACGGCGTTCGAAGGTGTGCCGGCCACCCGCGTGCTCACACCGCGGATTGCCTCTCAGGGCGTGCGCTGACGACTAGGCGATCGGTGGCCCAAATGGGTTGGTGAGCGTCACCGAGCGGCAGCCGTCGATCGTGTCGACCGTCGGCGCCAGGGCGGCACTGCCGTAATGCTCACCCAGGACCGCATCTTCGGCGATGCAGTACCACCGGCCGCTGTTGCTCTGAGTGATGATGAGCAACTCCTGATCAGAGTCCACGTACGCGATCGTGCCGATTCCGGCCTGATCGGCTGTGCCCACCCACTCGACATCGTCGGAGAGGGCGTTCAAGGTGGCGGTGGGTATGTCGTAGTCGCCTGCTCCGGCATACAGCGTGCGAGCAAGATCGAGCGTGTCGTTCAGGAGGTCGATCACAAACTGGTTGGCGGCCCCGTCATCTACCTCGAGCTCGGTCCAGGTGCAGGGATGGACGGCTGCGTACCAAACGTCGCCCCATTCCCAGGCGCCGAAGTCGGTCACCGTCAGCGTCTCACCGGTGTCGGCGAAGGTCACGTCGAAGCTGGCGAATGCCTCGTCGTTTGCGCCGGTGATGGTGAACTCCGAATACGTCAGCGTGGTCGGGCTCCAGTGGTAGAGGCTGAGGGCGTCGCTCGTGTCGGTGGCGTCGCAGGAGAAGAGCGGCGGGACCGAGGCGTGCAGCGTTACGTAATCCCGGCCTGCTTCTGCCGTCAGGAACTGCTTGATGACGCTCTCGATGGCAAACTCATCGGCGGCAGTGAGCGGCACCGGTGGCAGCGTCGTTGTCGTCGTGGTCGCCTCACCTTCCGGATTGGGCCCGGTGATGTCGGCGGTCGTCGTGGTCGTCGCCGCATCCGGAGCCGTTGTCGTCGTGGTCAGCTCGGGCGGGATGGGAGCATCGTCTGTCGGGTTCAGGTTTCCGTCGGGAGCGGGGGCAGCCGGCGCCACCGTGGTCGTGGTCAGCACGATCGGATAGCTGAAGTCTCCGCTGGCGATCCTCGCTGCGACGTCACACGGATCGATGGCGACTCGCCATCCGTCCGGCTCCCATGAGGCCAGCAGGCCTTCCACCCGGAACGATCCCTGGTCATCGGATACCTCGAAGCTTCCGGTCGCGAAGTCACCAACCACCTGTACTTCGGTGGAGTCGAATGTGAGCTCGACCGGGTCGGTCGCCGCGATCACCGCTGCGAACCCTTCCGGCGTGCACGTGTCCTTGAACTCAGTAGCGGATGCCTCGTAGACGGAATCCCACTCGCCGGCGGCAGCAGCAAGGAAGTACGACTTCGTCAGGTCGGCGATGTACGCCTCCGCTGCTATCCGATCCTCCGGGGTCGTTGTGGAGGTGGTGGGCGGCTTCTCGAAGAGCATGTCGAACAGGGCGTCACCGACGGAATCCGGGAGGGCGGCGGCCGGTGCGGTGGTCACCGGCGTCGTGGCGGCCTCATCGCCGCCGCCCGAGCATGCTCCGGCGACGAGGGCGAGACCAAGAATGAGAACGGTCGCGTGGCGGCTGAATGTGCGCATGGTGAGGGATATCGACCCCCGGTATGGGCCCCTTTAGCGGTTCAGCGCGTGGACGCTGGCTGCCTTGATGAGTTCGTCGAACAGGGTGCGCGCCGCCGACTCGGTGCCGACCAGATTCTCCGGGTGCCACTGCACGGCGAGCAGGGGCCACGAAGAATCCTCGGCCTCCAGCGCTTCGACGACGCCATCCTCCCCCCACGCCACCGGCCGGAGTCCCGGCGCCGGGGTCCTGACCGCCTGGTGGTGGAGTGAGTTGACTTTGAGCGAGGTCGTTCCAAACAGCCGGGCCAGCCCGCAGTCCTCTGCCAGCGCCACCGGCTGGTGGGCCTCCTTGGCCGCCCCGTTGCCGGTGACGAAGTGCTCGAGGCCTCCCTCGACCTGGCTTGGGATGTCGGCGATGAGATCGCCGCCCAGCGCCACGTTCATGATCTGCGTCCCACGACAAATCGCCAGGACCGGCATCTTGTGCTCGGCGGCGTAGCGCGCCACCGCCAGCTCTGACCGGTCTCGTTCCTCATGGACTCCGTAGACGGCCGGATGGCCCTCGCCCCCGTAGGCGTCGGGGGATATGTCTCCACCACCGGTCAGGACGACGCCGTCCAGCCTGCGGAGGGCGTACGGGACGGCTTCCGGATCGAGGATGGGCAGCACGATCGGGACACCGCCGGCACCGATAACCGAGTCCGAGTAGGACAGAGTGACGGTGTTGGCCGGTTGCGCTCCGTAGCTGGTTGCTACGTCGCGACGCTGCGAAGTGATGCCGATTACGGGTGCCATTGGGTAGTGACTCTAGAGGGCCGTTTGCGTATGTGGGCTGGACGGGCCAAGCTATGACCGATGGGATCACTGATCAAAAAGCGGCGCAAGAAGATGTCGAAGCACAAATACCGCAAACGTCTTCGCGCCAATCGCCACAAGCGTAAGAAGTAACTAGCTCTCGCCGGTCGTGCTGTGTCCCACCGTGGGTCCGGTGGGCAGTAGGCAACAAGCAGTAGGCAATAGGCCTGGTACGCGCGCGCTCAACTCGTGCTTGCTGCCTGTTGCATGCTGAGGGGCTCGTGGATGGGCGGGCGACGAAACGGACCCCCTTCGGGGTCCGTTTCGTGTGTTGTGTCAGTTCGCCAGATCCGAACGCCAGATGGCAGCGTCGTCGCCGTGCCAGCCGACCGCCGCAACAATGTCGTCGTAGGTGGCGACTCCCAGTA
>SHLN01000253.1 GCA_004283105.1 Acidimicrobiia bacterium | reverse complement strand
AGCTTCACAATCTGTTCGAAGTTGAGTTCAACCGGGGTTTCCCGGCCGAAGATATTAACGAGTACCCGCACCTTGGACTGATCGAGGTTGATCTCCTCGATGACGCCGTTGAAGTCGGCGAACGGACCGTCCACAACGCGCACCGTCTCTCCGACACCCCAGGCGGGCTGGAACCGCGGAGCGGCCTTGCCCACCGTCTCCTCTTTCTTGACACCAAGGATCCGCTCAACCTCGCGACGGGAGAGGGGAACCGGCTTGGTGCCGGACCCGACGAATCCGGTGACGCCCGGCGTGTTGCGGACGGCAAACCAGGAGTCATCGCTCAGGTACATGCGCACGAGGATGTAGCCGGGGAACACCTTCTTGGGGACGGTCACCTTGCGGCCACCCTTGATCTCGACGACATCCTCCATAGGAATGACGACGTCGAAGATCTCACCCTCCATGTGCATGGAGTGAATGCGGGTCTCGAGGTTCGCTTTGACCTTGTTCTCGTAGCCCGAGTAGGAGTGGATGACATACCAGTCGCCCGGGAGGTCATACGGACTGGCCGGCCCGGTATCCACCGGAACCTCTTCGGCCTCCTCCTCAGCTTCCTCTTCGGCTTCAGCCTCGGCCTCGGCTTCGACTGCCGGTTCGGCCTCGGCTTCGGCTTCGACCTCGGGTTCGGCCTCCGGTTCGGCCTCGGCAGCCTCAGCCTCGGCTGCGGCGGCCTCTTCCTCATGCGACAAGACCTCATCGATCTTGTCGGGTGAGGTCAAGCCGGCGGTGGCGAAGGCAGCTGCCAGCAGCCCGGCGGCGCCGCCGTCGTCACCAGCATCGGGATCGGTACCGGCGGACGTCACATCTTCGGCCTCAGCGGCTTCGTCGATGGCGGCCGGATCCTCGTCCGGATCGGGAGCGGCCTTGGCCTGGTCTTCGATGCTCGTCATCGCAGGATCAGATCGACGAAGGCGCTCTTGAACACGAAGTCGAGGCCTGCCGTGTAGCCGGTCAGGGCAATCGTGGCGATGAGCGAAACAGCGGTGTAAGTGGTGAGTGTGTGACGATCCGGCCAGGCAACCTTGGCCAGCTCTTGCCGGACCTCGTGGAGGTACGTTCGAATGCCGCGCCGCTCCTTGCCCTCACCGACCGCTTTGCCCGCGGCACGCTGGGCAGCGGCTTGCCGGCTGGGCTTGCCCTGCTTCTTGTCAAGCCGCTCCTGGCGGGCTTGCTGTCGACGAAGTTCTCTGTTCATCAGATCCTCTATACGCAGACTCCCTCAACGGGAGCCTTCTCTCACTACGCCTCGCGGGCTAGCAGGGGCGGTGGGACTCGAACCCACAACCTCCGGTTTTGGAGACCGGCGCTCTGCCAATTCGAGCTACACCCCTTTGTGGTGAGCCGAATCCTAGGGCGACAGCCCTGCGAGACGGCCCGAGTATAAGCGCACACATCGCCAACGGGGCAATGTCCGTGCCGTGATGGGGCAGCTTAGGCGCTCAAGCTGCGTCGCCAGAGTGCAACTGCCCCCGCCACCGCCGCCAGGCCGGCCGCCGCAACCGCGGCTTCACGTCCTGCTGCCTTCTTCGGAACGTCCGACCCTTCACTCAAGCCCGCCGTGACGAGAGCCACGATTGCGGGTGGAGCCTCGACGGTCTCGGCTCCGAGCTCGGCGAGGTGGCGGAGCAGCGTCCGGTAGCGAACAGCTTCCGCCTGGCACCGCAGGCACGATGCGACGTGGGCATCCTGGAAGTCAGCGTTTCCGACCAGACGGTGGGACCGGACGGAGCAAGCGAGGGTCATTCCATTTCTCGCCACAGCTTCTCCTTGAGCTTCTGACGGGCCCGGTGGAGGCGAACCTTGGCAGCGGTGACACTGATATCGAGCGCCTTGGCTACCTCGGCGTGCGACCAGCCATAGATGTCCTTCAGCACAACGACGGCGCGCTGGGGGTCGGGAAGCTCCGAGACGGCGGTCCGGAGCCGGCCGCCAAGATCGGCTGCCTCGGCAGACGATTCCGGCGAGGGCGCCGAGCTGTCGTCCATGAACAGGGCCTCGTCGAGGGTGGAGGCTCTATGGCGCTGGGCGCGCCGGCCGAGCGTCCAGCTGGTGTTGACCGTGATGCGATGCAGCCAGGTTGACAGCGCCGAGTCGCCGCGGAAGCGGGGCAGGGCCCGCCAGGCTCGAATGAATGTCTCCTGCGCGGCGTCGGCCGCCAACTCGTAATTGCCAAGCAGTCGCAGCGCCAACGTAAACACCTCGTGTTGATGGTGGCGAACCAGCTCGGAAAACGCACCCTCGTCACCCTGACGAGCGCGATCGAGAAGCTCCGCAGATTCTTCGACGTTGCGATCGGCCATCGGGTTACCCCGCGAGAGTTGCGTCGGCAGTCACCAGGTCGACTCCATTCGACCGGAGGACGCAGGCTAGAGCATTCGGCGCCTTGACCTCGGCCGAAACCTCCGCCTGGGCTCCCGGCCGGAGCGGCTGACGAAACCGAAGTCGCATCGCTTCCAGCGGATGCGGGCCCGGCACCGTGCGACCGGAGGCTTGCACGACCCAGGAAGCCATCAGCAATCCATGGACAATGGTGCCGGGCAGGCCGGCCTTGACCGCCGCGTCGTGATCCCAATGGATGGGGTTCCAGTCGCGGGTCGCTCCAGCGTATCGGACGAGGTCGGCGCGACTAGCCGACTTCAGCATCGGAGGCAGCGACTCACCTACCGGCGGGAGGCTCACGGGCCCTGGGAGCTCATTTTCGCCCTGCGCATCCCAGCGCGGCTCGCGGCCCACCGTGACCTTCTCCCTGGGTAGCGCGCCCTCGGTCATGAGAAATGTCGACGCTGCTTCGAGGAACAGTGTGCCGTCGTCACCCTCGGTACGGATGGTGAAGGTGACGAAGTACATCTCGCCGCGATGTCGAACGCTCTCCACCTCGCCGGTCACCCGGGTGTCGATCTCCTGTGGGAGCGGGCGGTGCCACCGGAATGTCTGGTCGACGTGGACGAGGGTCTTGGCGTATTCGGCCGCGTCCTCGTCCGCGAAGAAGGCCGGAGCAGACTTGAACAGGGCCACGGCTGCAAAACCGGGCGGGGCATAGAACTCCCACCGGTCCGGTTCACCTCCGGTGGCCGTAACGAACTCCTCCACCTTCTCCACCGACGTGCGGAGATGGAACGGCCCGTAGCGCCGACCGACCAGGTCGTTCAGGTCCCCGCTCACAGCGCCGGGACCAGATTGGTCATCGAGTCTCTTTGTGGGACGTGTGCTGACGACACCGGTTGCAATACTTCTTCAGCTCGAGCCGGTCGCGAGTGTTCGTCTTGTTCTTGTCGGTGACATAGTTGCGCTCTTTGCACTGTTCGCATGCGAGCGTGATCACCGGTCGTTTTTGGGAAGCCATGGTCTACCTCTCTCTCCGTAGCGGCGGGTGGACTTGAACCACCGACCTCTCGATTATGAGCCGAGCGCTCTAACCAGTCTGAGCTACGCCGCCGAGCCCCCTCGCGGATTCGAACCGCGGACCCCTTCCTTACCATGGAAGTGCTCTACCACTGAGCTAAGGGGGCAA
>SHLN01000049.1 GCA_004283105.1 Acidimicrobiia bacterium | reverse complement strand
TCCCACCCATCCTTTCGTGTTCCTTCCCTGCCACGCTAGTCCCCAAAACTGAGGGGTCGATCGACCGTCGGAGCAAGGGTACGGATGATTGGGCGCGAGCACCTCGGGCCGTTAGTCTCCCCGCCCAGGGCCATCGGACCCATCATGAAAAACCTGTGGGAAGGAAGACCGGAATGACCGAGGAAGGCGTCCCGATCGGGACCGACGAGGAATTCAAGCCACGCGGAACGGTTGCGATCGTGGCTCTCTTCACGGCCACGCTCGTGTTGCTGTGGCTCTCCATCTACTTGATCCTCATTGCCCGGGGGGTTACTACGTGAGCGATCAGCAGGTACTCGGAGAAGAGCAACCCTCCTTTCATGCCGACGACTATGAAAAGAAGTGGATCGGCGTCAGTATCGTGCTCCTGGTGGCTTTCGCCGTCACCGTCGCCGTGGCCGGGTTTGCCCTCGGCTTCCAGGTACCCGGCGACGAGAGCCGGGTCGATCCCCGCACCGTGGCCGACTCTGGCCCCTTCAGCCAGCCCGGCCTGCGCGACCTCGGTGGAGGCGAATACGACGCCTACATCCTCTCCCAGCAATACCTGTTCACGCCCCGCGAGATCCGGGTGCCGGCAGGGTCAACCGTCAACTTCTACATCACGAGCATCGATGTTCAGCATGGCTTCAAGCTGCAGGACACGAACATCAACATGCAGATCGTCCCCGGCCAGGTGTCGAAACTGACCGCCACATTCGACGATCCCGGCGAGTACCCCTACATCTGTCACGAGTACTGCGGCATCGCCCATGCCGCCATGTTCGGATCATTGATAGTTGAGGCAGGAGGTGGCTCATGACAACCCTCAAACCACAGCCCACGTACGAGATGACCGGCCAGGAAAAACGATTCATCGGGCTCCATCTCGTCGTCGCCATCTTCGCCCTCGCCGTCGGCAGCCTCTTCGGGCCGCTGCAAGCGTTCGAGTGGTCGGGCCTCGACCTGTACCAGTACCTCGAGCCGATCGGCCTGGACGACTACTACAAGGGGCTGACCGCCCATGGCGTGCTCAATGCCCTCGTGTGGACCACGTTCTTCATCACCGGCTTCCTGACGTTGACGACCATTGTCGGCCTGCGTCGTCCCCTTCGGTACCCGAAGCTGAATCAGGTCGGATTCTGGATGATGGTGGTCGGTCTCGTCATGGCCGCCGTCCCCATCCTCGCCGGCTGGGCTTCCGTGCTGTACACGTTCTATCCCCCGCTCGAAGCGAGTTGGGCGTTCTACCTCGGCCTCACCCTGGTGGTGGTTGGGAGCTGGATTGAGGGCTACGGGTTCTTCTTCACGTACATCGCCTGGCGCAAGGAAAACCAGGATGTCCGGACTCCGTTCATCGCCTTCGGCGGGCTCATCACCATGGCCATGTGGCAAATCGCCACACTTGGCATTGCCGTCGAGATCCTCACGATGCTGCTCCCCTACTCGCTCGGCCTCACCTCGGGTACCGATCCGGAACTGGGACGAACGTTCTTCTGGTTCACCGGTCACCCGCTCGTGTACTTCTGGCTGCTGCCCGCCTACATCTCGTGGTACGGAATGCTCCCCAAGCAGGCGGGCGGCAAGCTGTTCTCTGATTCCCTCGCCCGGCTCGCCTTCTGGCTGTTCCTGCTCCTCTCGATACCGGTCGGCTTCCACCACCAGTTCGTCGATCCGGGCATCCCGAGCGGCTGGAAGGCGATCCACGCCGCTCTCACGTATGGCGTGGCGTTCCCCTCCATGCTCACGTTGTTCACGGTGGTTGCCTCGCTCGAATACGCGGCGTCCCGCCGGGGCGGAAAAGGGCTGTTTGGGTGGATCCGGGCACTGCCGTGGAACGATCCGAGTGTCTCGGCCCAGTTGCTGGCCGGCATCCTGTTCATGTTCGGTGGAATCGGGGGGATCACCAACGCCAGCTATGACGTGAATCTCGTCGTTCATAACACGGCCTGGATTCCCGGCCACTTCCATCTGACGGTTGCCACGGCGGTGACGCTGTCGTTCATGGGTATCAGCTACTGGCTCGTCCCGCATCTGACGGGCAAGCCGCTCTGGAAGCCCAAGTGGGCGCTCGTCCAGACGTGGCTCTGGTTCGTCGGCATGGTGATCTTCTCGAACGCCATGCACGTGCTCGGTCTGCTGGGTGCTCCCCGCCGCACCGAGCTCGGAACCGCCCCCTACGTTCCCGACGAGTGGAACGGGCACCTGCTCCGAGTCAGCATCGGTGGGGCCATCCTCCTCGTCTCGGTAATCATGTACGTCGTGACGATGGTCCGGACCGCCGCGCAAAAGGAACGCGTCGCCGTCGGGGAAGAAGTCCAGATCCCCATCGCCGAGTCGCTGCGCGATCCTCAGCTCACGCCGCTGTGGCTCGACACGTGGCGGCCGTGGATCATCGGCACCGTGCTACTCATCGTGCTCGCCTACGGCCCCCAGCTGTACGACCAGATCACCAACGCCTCGTTCTCGAGCCCGGGCTTCGGTCCGTAGGAGGAACCACACGCGGTGTCGCATGACGACGCGCCCGACACGACGCTGACCGAATCCGTCGACTGGGAGGATCGGACGTCCGGGCGGGTCAAGCGATTCCTGCTTTCCCTCGAGCGGTTCACTCTGCGGGCGGAGCGGCCGGTCGAGGTTGTCGTCGGCAAGGCTCAATTCAACCCGCTCCATCACACGGGCCCGATCTCGGTGTTCCTGTTTGTGGTGGTCTTTGCCACCGGCCTCTACCTCACCATGTTCTACCGGTTCGGGTTCGAGGCTTCCTACGAATCGGTGAGCGATCTCGAAGCGAGCCTGGCTGGACGCTTCGTGCGGGCCGCTCACCGATACGGGTCGATCGCCCTCGTGGTAACCACCGTCCTGCACGGCTGGCGCACATTTGTGATGGACCGGTTTCGCGGGCCCCGGCGAGTGGCCTGGCTCACCGGGGTGGCGATGGTCGGGCTCATCTGGATCATTGGAGTGACGGGTTACTGGCTCATCTGGGATGAACGGGTCGAAGTCCTCAACGAAGTCCTCATCCGGGCGCTGCGGGATTCGGCGACCGGTCTCGACTTCTTGCTCGATTTCGTCCTGACCGACGCGGCCGGCACCGGCTGGCCGGTTCTCTTGCTGCTGTTCTTCCTCCACGTCGGTATTTCGATCGGGGTCGCCGTCCTCATCTGGGTACATGTCAAGCGACTCGCCCGGCCTATGTGGCTCCCGCCCGGCTTCTGGGTGGCGGTAGTGGGCGTATCACTCATCATCATGTCGGCCGTATGGCCGGTCGGGATGCTCCCGGCTCTCGATCGGGTGTCGCTGCCCGCCTCGATCCCGGTTGATCCATTCTTCCTGTTCCTGGTGCCGGGTGGGATCAGCTGGAATCCGGCTGTGCTGTGGGGCGGCGCCCTTCTGCTCATGGCCGGGGCGATGTTCCTCCCCTGGTTCATCCGGCGCATGGAGGCTCCGGTCATCGAGGTCGATGCCGATCGATGTACCGGATGCCGGTTGTGCGTGACCGACTGCCCCTACGACGCCCTCCATATGATCGACCTCGAGGATGCCGCCCATCCTCATCTGGCGGTGGTCACCGCCGGCAAGTGCGTCGGATGCGGGATTTGCATCGGAAGCTGCCCGGTAGAAGCACTCGCCTTCCGGGGGCATCCCGCCGACGCCCTGTGGAACGAGACAAGACGGGCGGCAGCCGATGGCGACGTGACGTTCGTCTGCGAGCGCCACGATGCCCACGCAGCCGCCCCGCCCGGTGCCGGCGCGGTCTTGGCGGTGCCGTGCGTTGGCATGGTCCACCCCGACCTCATTGGAGCTGCCATCGATGCCGGAGCCGCCGCCGTCCAGGTGGTCGGATGCCCGCCCGGCGACTGCGCCAATCGGGAGGGCCCGGCCACGCTGGCCGCCCGGCTCAACCGGAAACGCCGGCCGCGCCTGCGGCGCCGGTATCGCGAGGCGCCGATCTTCACCGACTGGGTCAATCCGACGAGGCTCTCAACGGCCCTGGCCGCTCCCGGCCGTGCGTCTGATGCCGACCTTGCTCCTCGGGCTGCCACTGCCTCTGTCCGCCCGGGACTCCCCCTGTTCGGGCTCGTGGCCGTCACCGCCATTGTGACCGTACTCGTCACCGGCCTTCGCTTCGATCCGGGGGGCAACGATGACGCCCGGCTCGAAATCACCCTCGACCATCGCGCCGGCGTGCCGCTCGTCGGCTTCGCGCCGTTCGAGGCCGCTCCGAGCGGTGCCGAGCCGCGGCTGCTCGTCGAGGCCGATGGTCGGGTGCTCTACGACCGGACGGTTCCGGTCGTCCGGGCGGACGAGCCCGACACGGCCCTCCTGCTGGAACGGTTTTCGCTCGCACCCGGTGTCCACAGCGTCCGGGTGACCCTGTTCGATGTCCCCGACCAGCCCATGGTGCTCTTCGACGACACGATCGGGATCGAAGCAGGTGAGGCCGTGGTCCTTTACTACCGGGACGTGTCGCTCGTCGACCCGGCCGAAGCAGGACGGGCCATCTTCAATGAGACCGCCCTCGGCACGAATGCCGGCTGCCGTATCTGTCACAGCCTCGACCCCGGCCGGGACCTCGTCGGTCCCTCCCTGGCCGGAGTAGGAACGCGAGCTGCCAATACCGTGGACGGGTTGAGCGGCGCCGACTACCTCCGCCAGGCGATCGTCGACCCCGATGCCTACGTCGTCCCCGGCTATCCGGCCGGGCAGATGCTCGCCGGCCTTGGCGAGGTACTGTCGCCCGGGGACCTCGATAGCCTCATAGCGTTCTTACTGACTCTCGAGGAGTCGCCGTGAAGCGCTTCATGATCATCTGTCTGCTCCTCCTGGCCGGTTGCGGGGGCGGTTCATCCTCCGAAGCTGACACGCCGTCCGCCGCTCGTCCCGGACACGAGATCTTCGAAGAGCGGATTCTCGGGCCCAATCCGGGCTGCATCACCTGCCACTCGCTCGATCCCGAGACAACCCTCGTCGGCCCGCCCATTGCCGGCGTGGCCTCCCGGGCGCTCTCGCGAGTCGAAGGGCAGCGTGCCGAGGAGTACCTTCGCCTCTCGATCCTCGAACCCTCGGCGTACGTGGTGGATGGGTTCGACGACGGAAAGATGCCGGCCGATTGGCAAGAAGTGCTGAGCGAGGCCGAAATCACGGCACTCGTCGGCTACCTGCTGACTCTGAAATAGGCCGACCCGGCAACGGTCCTCACGGGTAGAGTCGCGTCAGCCGATAAGGGGAGCCATGGGGAAACGACCAGACGATCAGTCCGACAAGCTCGAGCAAGACGAGAAGCGGGTAGCCGACGCGATCGAGAACGCTATCCCCCACGCCTCCAGCATTGAGGCCGAGGCTCTGCTGGAAGCAGCAGAGCTCGAGGAGCTCAAGTTCAAGGATGAGGGATAGGCGCTAGCCGGGCGCCCTCGTGATCACGAAGATGACCAGATTCCCGCCCGCAACGATCTTCTCCCGCTCGATCTCCAGACCGGCCGCGGCCAGCAGTGGCGGGACGCCGCCGGCGGTCTGAAAACTCCGGTACTGGCGGTAATGGCCGGTGAAGCGTTCGATGATCGGCAGGATCACGCGGAGCGCACGGCCCCGCCAGCCGCGCAGCGAGCCGAAGCGGAAATCGATGACGAGAAGCCGGCCACCGGGCTTCACGACCCTTGCCATCTCTCGCACGAGCGGGACCCGTCCCTCCTCCGGGGCCTCGTGGATCACCATGGACGTGATCGCCAGGTCAAACCGATCGCCCTCGAATGGCATGGGACCGGGCGAGACCAGGTGAAGCTCCGCCCGATCACCGAGGCGTTCAGTTGCCCGCTCGAGCATGGCAGCTGATACGTCGACCCCCACAACGTCACATCCCGCATCGGCGTACCCGGCAAGGCCGGTCCCTGTTCCGCACCCGACATCGAGCACCTCCCACGCTGGATCGGGGGGAACCAGGTCGAGCGCTATCCGTCGCACTCCCGCCTGCATCGGCTCGATGAGCCGGTCATACACGTGCGCCATTCGACGATAGGGGTCGTGGCCGGCCATATTCGAAGGGTACGCTATCCCGCGGCCGATGGCGCCTGCTACCTCCGTAGTCTTCCGTCGGCATGTTCATCGCACTCCGGGATCTCTGGCGCTCCAAATTGCGCTTCAGCCTGCTGGCCGGCGCGGTCGGTCTGCTCATCTTCCTCTTGCTCTTCCTCAACACACTCTCGGCCACGCTGCTCGGATTCTTCATCGGGGCGATAGAGAACAACTCGGCCGACGTGCTCGTGTACGAAGACACCGCACGCCGCAACCTGCAGGCGAGCCGGATCGACCCGTCGGTGGTCGGCGAAGTCCTCACCGTGCCGGGCGTCGTGGCTGCCGCCCCCATTGGTGAGCTCACCCTCACCGCCACCGTCGACACCGAGCTGACCGACCTGTCGCTGTGGGGGGTTGATCTCACCGGACCGGGCCGGCCGGACCCGATCGTGCAAGGCCGGCTCCCCGGGCCGGGCGAGGTCGTAGTCGACGAATCCGCCACCGCCGAAGGCTTCGAAATCGGCGAGACGATCACCCTCATCCCGAGCGGGACGGAGCTGGAGATCGTCGGCTACGTGCAGGACCGCCGCTATGCCGTGGTAGCCACGGCCTATCTCGACTTCACCCGGTGGGTCGATGTCTTCGAGCAAGAGTTTCCCGGTTCGCCGATCATTCCGCTCTCGCTCGTTGCAGTGGAGATCGCCTCCGATGAGGAGGCGGCCGTTGTCGGAGACCGCATCACCGCGATGGTGGCGGGGGTCGAGGGCCTCGACCGGGTATCCGCCGCGTCCGGAACGCCCGGGGTCGACTCGATAAGCCAGAGCTTCACCCTCATCGTCGGGATCACATTCGGGATCGTCGTCCTCGTGGTGGGCTTCTTCTTCTTGATCCTGACCGTCCAGAAGCTGCGTAGCTTCGTCACGCTGCGAGCGGTGGGGGCGTCCACCGGGTATCTGGCCGGGTCCCTCATCGCCCAGATCATCATTCTCGTGCTGCTCGGTTCCGTGTTTGGAACCCTGCTTCTCATGGGGGCGACCCTCGGATCGAACCCGGCTTTTCCCCTCTCGGTTGATGTCCGCCTCGTTCTGACGGTGACGGTGGCCGTTCTCGTGTTCTCTGTTCTCTCGGGGTTGCTGTCCGTTCGACGAATCGCCCGGGCCGACCCGGCCGAGGCCGCGCAGGGGACCCGCTGATGCAGCTGGCAATCGCCGAGATCCGCCGCCGCCGGGGCCGCTGGGCATCAATCATCGGCGCCGTCGCCTTCATCGTCTTCCTCGTGCTGATCCTCGCCGCGCTGGCCGACGGTCTCTTCATCGGATCGACCGGGGCCTTCAGGAACAGCGACGCCGATGCCTACGTGTACTCGGCAGACGGACGACGATCGCTCGTCCGGAGCGCGCTCCCCGTCGAGGACCTCGAATCGGTGACGTCGGTGGAGGGGGTGGCCGACGCAGGCGCCCTCGGGATTCTCCTGGCGACGGCGGCAACCGACGGTGACCTCTTCGACATCGCGGTCATCGGTCATCTGCCGGGACGGGTCGGCGAACCGACGGCTCTCACCGCAGGCCGCCGACCTGCGACGGGCGAACAATTCGTTGGATTGGCCGATATGTCACTGCGCGACAAGGGCATCGAGCTTGGTTCTTTGGTGCTCCTCACCGGCTCGGCCCAGCCGGTGGAAGTCGTCGGGTTCGTCTCGGACGCCCGCTACCTGCTGGCCGACACGCTGTGGGTGACGTTGGAGACCTGGGAGTCGCTCCGGTTCGAGATCCGTCCCGAGACGGTCGGTGGCGGGTCGGTCGCTCAGGCGTTCCCGATCGCGGTGAGCGGTGGGGCCGGGGTGGAGGCGGTCACAGCTGCGATTGATGCCGCCCTTGGGACCACAGAGACGGTCACAATCGATGAGGCAATCCTGTCGCTCCCCGGCGTGGAGCAGCAGGCGTCGACCTTTACAGCCATCATCGTGGTGAGTTTCGTCGTGGTCGGCATCGTCATCGCCCTCTTCTTCGCCCTCATCACCCTCGAGAAGCGAGGGCAGCTCGCCATCCTCAAGGCCATCGGTTCCTCGAACTACTTGCTCCTGCGCGGGGTTCTCATCCAGGCGCTCATCGCCACGGTGGCCGGATATGTGCTCGGGTTCGCCCTCTCGCGCCTCCTTGCACTCGTGCTTCCGCCCGCAGTACCGGTCGAGTTCCTCGCCGGCACGGCCCGCACCCTGTTTCTCGCAACCATCGTGATGGGCGCCCTGGGAGCCGTGCTCTCGTTCCGCCGCATCATCCGCATCGACCCTGCATCGGCTCTCGGAGGTGAGGCATGACCGCTTTGACTGTCAACGACGTGACCAAGGTGTACGGCTCTGGACACACCGCGGTGCGCGCTCTGTGCCACGCAGATCTCGAGCTGAGCGATAACGAATTCCTCGCCCTGCTCGGTCCTTCTGGCTCGGGCAAGACGACCCTTCTGTCGGTCATCGGCGGCCTTCTGTCTCCCACCGAGGGCTCGGTGACCATCGGGGACACGGCCCTCACCGAGCTCTCGAAGAAGGAGCAGACTCGATTCCGGGCCAATCGAGTCGGTTTCGTCTTTCAGGGTTTCAACCTCGTTCCGTTCCTGACGGCGCGGGAGAACCTGACGGTCATGGCATCGATATCCGACGCCCCCCGATCAGAGATCGAGGACCGGACGGACCAGTTGCTCGAAGAGCTCGGATTGGCCGATCGGCATGACAACCTTCCCGAGGAGCTGTCCGGTGGCGAACGGCAGCGGGTCGCCATCGGCCGGGCCCTCGTCAGTGACCCCGATCTCATCCTTGTCGATGAGCCGACCGCCTCCCTCGATACCGAGCTCGGGACACAGGTCGTTCAATTGCTGGCCTCGGAAATCAAGAGCCGGGGGAAAGCGGGCATCATGGTGACGCACGACCTCCGCATGGTCGAGTACACCGACCGGACGGTGCGGATCCTCGACGGAGAACTGCTCGATGGCCCCGGCTGACTGGCGGCGTCAATATCCGTGATGGGCGGCTAACATCAGGTCACAGCACGCGATCGTGCTGCCGCCTTGCTCTGCTTCTGTCGTCCCGTCGGGTGTCGCAGCAGGGCAGCTCAGTCCCCAAGTTCACAGCTCGGGAACCGGGGTGCCCGGCTTGCCAGGTGTTTCATTCGACGGTTCAGCTCAAAGGAGCAAGCACATGTCCACCAATATCTACGTAGGGAACCTCGCGTTCTCGACCAGCACGTCCGATCTCGAGCGACTCTTCGCCGAGTACGGCACGGTGACCCGGGCCCAGGTCGTCGAAGACCGCGAGACCGGCCGCAGCCGCGGTTTCGGATTCGTCGAAATGTCCTCGTCCGACGAGGCGCAGAAGGCGATCTCGACGCTCGACGGCGCCGAGGTCGATGGCCGCAACCTCAAGGTCAACGTCGCCAAAGAGCGCTCACGCTGAGCCGGCCGACGAACAAGAACCTGACAGACGCCGGGTTGGGGAAGGATTCGTCCTTCTCTGCCCGGCGTTCTGCCGTATCCGGGGTGATCACCCATGGCTAAGCGCGGCGGAGAAGCGATGGCAAAGCGAGCCCGTGAACGTGCCCGCCAGGCCAAGCAGGCCGCCAAACAAGCCAAGCGGGACGCCCCACCGGCCGAGGAAGCGGGCCTGTCGGCCGCCGATGAGGCCGACCTCCTCGAGGAGTTCGCCACCCTCAACGCCCGCTTCCAGGCCAAATCGATCAGCCTGGACGTCTTCACCGAGGAACGAACCCGCATCCTCACCGAGCTCGGAATCGAATCCGAGTAGTCCCGGCTCCTAGCCCGCCGGTTCGCCCTCTTCGGTCCCCTCGCCGTCCACACCGTCGATGGTGCGGGAACCGATGATGCTGCCGTCGGCGTCGACGGTGTACACCGCCGAGCCGGTTGCCTCTCCAGAGATAGCCGACGTGGACCGCCAGCTTGCCTCCAGGCGCGACCCGACTACCCGGCCCTCTCCGAGGGCGATGTCGCCGGTAACGAGCCACTGCAGGTCATAACCGTTCGATGTTCGACGAATAGTGAGTGACCCCGAGTACTCGGTATCCTGCGCACTCTGCCCGTTGATGAGCCAGCGGCCCGTCCAGGGATCGCCGTCATCATCGGGCGCCGTTGGGTTCGGCGCCGTAAAGAACGCCAGGGCCACGATGGACGCGACGATGACGACGCCTGCGATGAGGGCGTTGCGGGAAACGAGAGGTCGAGTCACCACGTGACGATCACGGACACAAGGATGGAGTCTATAGAGACTGCCGAAACCCGCCCGCTCACCCGGCGGCCCTGGTTTCTGGCCGTCGCCGGCCTCGGCGTGGTCCTCGTGCTCGGTGCCATGTGGTTCAAGATCTTCGAACCCATCCAGGTGCTCCCCCGCATCCGGCTCGCCCCCGGGTTCTCGCTGACCGACCAGAACGGCGCCCAGGTGACGAGCGAGGACTTGCGCGGCTCGGTCGTGCTCTACACGTTCACGTACGCCGGGTGCGAGGATCCGTGCCCGGCCCCCGAGGCGACCATGGCCCGGATCCGTGATCAGGTCGATACCGTCGACCTGGGTGACAGCGACGTTCGCTTCGTCACCATCTCCTTCGACCCCGCCAACGACACCCCCGAGGTACTGGCGGCCCGGGCCGAGGCCATGGGAGCCGATGGCGAGGAGTGGATCTATGCCACCGGGGCGGAGGATCTCATGAAGCCGATCATCGGATCTGGCTTCAAGACCTACTTTGAGCCGCGCGACGACGGCACGTTTGCCTTCGATCCGGCGCTCGTGCTCGTCGACGGCTGGGGGGTGGTGAGGGGCGAGTACCGCTATCAGACGCGGTCCCCCGACTCCGAGCGGGTGCTCAACCACATCGGCATCCTCGGTGAGGAGATCCGCAACAGCCACGGCGCCGCCGGTCTTGCCTACGAAGCCGCCCACTTCTTCCTGTGCTACCCATGAACCGGCGCCTCCGCACCCTCGCACTCGCCCTCGCCGCCGGGATCGGGCTGGCCCTTCTCGTCGTGACCGTGGTTCTCCCTCGCTTCCAGCCGCACGTGTTCTCCGGGACCGTCATCCAGTCCCAGACCCCGGCCCCCACGGTCGATCTCATCACCAGCACCGGCGAGCGGGCCAGCCTGAGCGACTTCGAGGACCAGGTAGTCGTCATCTATTTCGGGTACACGTTCTGTCCCGATGTCTGCCCGACGACGCTATCGACGCTCAAGAAGGCGGTCGACAAGCTCGGAGACGCGTCCGACGACGTACAAGTCATCATGGTGAGCGTCGATCCGGCCCGCGACACACCCGAGCTTCTCGGCGAGTACCTCGGGTTCTTCGATCCGCGCTTCCTCGGCATGACCGGGACCGAGGCCGAGGTGGCGGAGGTCGCCACCGTGTATGGGGTGTTCTTTCAAGCAGAGGAAGGGACCGTTGACACCGGATACCTCGTCAGTCACACCGCCAATCTCATGGTGGTCGACCGCGAAGGGCATCTGAAGCTCATCATTCCTCCCGATGCCACCTCCGACCAGATTGCGTCCGACCTGGACTACTTGTTGTGAAAGGAACATTTCCGTGAAGCGCTACCTGTTGTTGACGATCGCCGTTGTCGCCGCCGCCTGCTCCGGCGGCGATGCTCTGAGCCTCGAGGATCCCTGGGCCCGGCCGAGCCCCACCGGGGCAACAACGGCAGCCTTCTTCATGACGATCGACAACCCGACCGACACGGACGAAACCCTCGTCTCAGCCGCCACGGATGCCTGCCGGGTGACCGAGTTGCATCTGTCCGCCATGGTGGATGGGGTCATGAGCATGCAGCGCCAGGAAAACGGCATCCCCGTTCCCGCCTCCGAGACGGTGACCCTGGCTCCGGGCGGGCTTCACATCATGTGCATCGACCGGATCGCCGACTTCGCAGAAGGCGAGGAGCTCGACATCACGCTGGAGTTCGTGGACGCTAACGGAGACAGCCACACCGAAGAACTGACCGCCGTGGTAGAGGACCGCTAGGCACGCCTGCGAGCAGCCACGACCCTTCAGGGGAACCTGCTACTCCCGGAGCGCACGTCTGATCAGCAATGGCCAGGTGAGGAGGCCGCTCAGGCCGACCAGCACGAGCGAGGTGATACCAACCTCGGCAAAGAACCCATCCTCGGCGGCGGTCCAGATCCGGGTGGCCAATGTTTCGAAGCCGATCGGGGCCAGTATCAGCGTGGCGGGAAGCTCTTTGAGGGTCGACAGAAGGACCAGTCCGGCACCGGCCATCAGGCCGGGCGCGATGAGGGGAAGCTCCACCGTCACAAACCGGCGGCGCGCACCGGCTCCCATCGTCCGGGCAGCCTCATCGAGACGCGCCGGAACACTCGCAATGGCAGCCTGAGCCGGCCCGAGCGCCTGGGCGCCGAAGTGGAGTATGTAGCCGAGGACCAACAACGGCATGGTCTGGTAGAGGGCCCCCAGGGCTCCCGGGGCCCGAATGGCCCAGAATGCGAGGGAAAGGGCCACGACGAGTCCCGGGAGAGCGAACACCGACGTGATGGCGGCCCCGGCCGACTCCGACACCCACGATCGTCGCCTGGCGGACGCGTACGCCACGGGGACGATCACGACGACGGCAACCAATGCCGCCAGGGCCGCCGCCCCGGCTGAGCTCACCGTCGGTTCGACAAGAAACCCAAGCGAATCGCCCAGCCCTGAGTAACCGATTCCGACCGTGCTGGATCCCCGCACCACCCACACCACGAACACGAGAATGGGAGTCGCCAGTGCGAGCGCCATGACCAGCCCGGTCAGGGCGAGGGCCGGCCAGGCAAGCCGTCCGAGGGGATACTCCACTTGCCGCCTTCCGATTGAACCCGCCGGCGCCCGGCGCCCGG
>SHLN01000252.1 GCA_004283105.1 Acidimicrobiia bacterium | reverse complement strand
TCACAGCTCGCAGCTCTGCTTATTCGTCGGTCATGGCCGCCTTTTCTTCCTGCGGCACGGACACGCGGGCGATTCGTTTGGTGAAGTAGTAGATCCGCTTGAGGGTGGATATCACATCAACTTCGAGCCGGTAATTGGCCACCCGGTCGGGCTCAGCCGCCACCAGGCGCTCGGCCTGGTGGGCCGTCGCCGCCCGCTCGAGCGAGTTCACTTCGCGCTTCATCTTCGATACCCGCCGGGCCGCACCCTCGTTCTTCTGAGTGAGGGCCAGCATCGCCAGATCGAGGGCGGCGACGATGCTGGCGTGGAACTCGGAAAGGACCTGGGTGGTCTCGGCACTCACGGTGAGCCCCTGCTCGGCACGGGCCAGTCCGAGCGCCACCAAGTTCGTCTCGACCAGGTCGCCGATGGCTTCGAGGTCGTTGGTCGCCTCCATAAGTCCGATGAGCTCTTCGGTTTCTCGCTCGCTCAGCCGGGTCTGGCTGATTTCCCCGAGATAAGTGATGATCTGGCGATGGAGGCTGTCGACCTCGTCGTCGCGTTCCTCGATCTCGAGCAGCGTCCATCGGGTTCCGTGCAGCACGGCGGGAAGGATGTCACCCAGCATCGAGCGCACCCGATCCGCCATACGTAGTAACTCGAGTCGGGCTCGATCCAGCGCAAGCGACGGAGTACGCAGCAGCGTCCGGTCGAGGTATCGGACCCTAACGGTGCGGCCCTCCTCCTCGGGTGCGTCCGGCACGATTCGCTCGATGAATCGAGCGAACAGCGGAATGAATCCGACAATCAAAACGGCGTTGATGACATTGAAGAGGGTGTGGGCATTGGCCAGTTGGCGGGCATTGGCACCGCCGAGGTCCTGAACAAAGGAAGCCAGCATTCCAATGAACGGGATCCAGATGACGGCGCCGCCGACATTGAACATCGCGTGGGCAACGCCGGCCCGCAGGGCCTCGCGCGGCTTGCCGATCGAGGCCATCAGAGCAGTAATGGCGGTCCCGACATTGGCGCCCATGATGAGTGCGATGCCGGTTTCGGTGGTAATGAGACCTTGTTGAGCAAGCACGATGACGATGCCGGTGGTGGCCGACGATGATTGAACAATGGCCGTGAACCCGGCACCGACGGCCACGCCGAGAAATGGGTTCTCCAGGCTCGCCATCAGATCGATGAAGGTGTCGGAGGACCGGAGCGGAGACATGGCGTCGCCCATGAGACTCATGCCGAAGAAGATGAGACCGAGGCCAAGCACAACGGCACCCTGCGCCTGGCGATCCCCCCGCTTGGAGAGGAAGGTCACGGCGAACCCGCCGGCCACGGCGTAGAGGGCGTACGTCGTGACCTTGAAGGCAATGATCTGCGCCGTGACGGTGGTGCCGATGTTCGCGCCGATGATGACACCGAGCGATTGCTGGAAGGACATGAGGCCGGAACTGATGAACCCGACAACGAGGACCGTCGTCACAGAGGATGATTGGATTACGGCCGTGATTCCCGCGCCGGTGAACATCCCGACGAACCGGTTCGACGTGAGCCGCATCAACACGCCGCGCAGGCGGTCGCCGGCGACGACCCTCAGAGACTCGGTCATCCGGTCCATGCCGAGCAGGAAGATGGCCAGTCCACCGAGCAGGCCGGCGAAGAGCAGGACGTAGTCGATCTCGGCCGCGTCTTGCGCCACCAGGAAGGTCATTGCGCCGACGTTCGAGCTCGCATCCGAGCAGAGTAATCGGGGAGACGTGCCGGTGCCGTGGTCTTCGGCCCACTTCTCGTTATGGGAACGAACTGGTCCCGATTGGTCTGCTGAGATCACTTGTCCAGCTCGAGGACTCCCGCCTCTTGTTGGGATCGAACCCCCTACCCCTCTGCGCTCGCTTCGCTCGCCCGGGGGGACTAACCGGGGCGAGCGGGGAGCTTGGGACCGGGTACCCGCTGTACCCTCCCCGGTATGTTCCGCATCCTGGTTTCTGACGACATCGGGGCACACGGAATCGACATCCTGCAGGGCGCCGATGACACAGTGTGCGATGTCAAGACCGGCCTTTCCCCCGACGAACTCATCGCGGTTATCGGGGAATACGACGCACTCATCGTGCGCTCCGCCACCAAGGTGACGGGGGCAGTCCTCGACGCGGCCTCCAAGCTCAAGATCATCGGCCGAGCAGGCATGGGCGTGGACAACATCGACGTGACAGCGGCCACCCAGCGAGGCGTCATCGTCATGAATACTCCGTCGGCCAACTCGGTGGCCACTGCCGAGCAAACGATGGCCCTCATGCTCGCCGCTACTCGCCATACCGCTATCGCCCACCAGACGGTGGCCGAGGGCCGGTGGGAACGGAGCAAGTACGCCGGCACGGAATTGAGCGGCAAGACCCTCGGAATCGTAGGATTTGGCCGCATTGGTCGCCTGGTTGCCGCCCGAGCAAAGGCCTTCGACATGGATGTGATGGCGTTTGACCCGTATGTGTCTGAAGAGATCGCCCAGGACACCGGGGTAACGCTCGTGAACCTCGACGACCTTCTGTCCCGGTCCGACTACATCACCCTCCACGTTCCATCGTCGCCCGCCACCGACAACTTGATCTCGACCGACTCAATCGCGGCGATGAAGGACGGGGTCGTGATCATCAACGCCGCCCGGGGCACGCTCATCGACGAGGCGGCTCTCGCCGAAGCACTCAAGAGCGGCAAGGTGCGAGCCGCCGGCATCGATGTGTATCGAACCGAGCCACCCGCCAAAGACAACCCCCTCATCGGATTGCCGAACGTCGTCCACACCCCTCACCTCGGAGCCTCGACCGCCGAAGCGCAGAGAGATGTTTCTGCACAGATCGCCGCCCAGGTCATCGATGCGCTGGACGGCACCGACATTCGCAACCCGGTCAATCTCCCGTTCGAGGCCGGGCCGAAGTTCGCCGAGGCGATGCCCTACATGGCGCTGGCCGACAAACTCGGCGTACTCCAGTTCCACATGGCCCCGGCGCCCATCCGGCGGATTGAGATCGAGGTACGGGGCGACGTCGCTGAGAAGCTCACCCGTCCAATCGCCGCCGCCCTCCTTGCCGGATTGCTCCGGAATCTCCTCGCCGGCGACATCAACTACGTCAACGCCCCCCTGCTGGCCGAGCAGCACGGCATCACCGTTTCGCAGGCGAAGGGTGTGGCCAGTGCCGAATACACGAACCTCGTCTCATGCCGGGTCCACTGGGATGACGGGAGCCGCATCATGGCCGGTGTCCTCTTCGGTGGATCGGAGCCCCGTCTCGTTCAAGTGAGCGGCTACCACCTCGATGTCGATCCGACCGGACTCCTGCTCATCATGTTGAACAAGGATGTTCCCGGAGTAATCGGCATGGTCGGCACCACCCTCGGTCGGTTCGGCGTGAACATCGCCGAATGGCGTTTGGGACGGAGCGAGCCCGGGACCGAAGCGCTGTCCTTCATAAACCTCGACGCCGAGCCACCCGCCGAGGCCATCGAAGCCCTCCGCTCCGAAGCCGCCATCGAAAAGCTGCTCCTGCTGAGCCTCTAGCCGGCAACGCCTGACGGCGTTGACGTCAACGTCAACGTCAACGTCAACCTTTGTCC
>SHLN01000251.1 GCA_004283105.1 Acidimicrobiia bacterium | reverse complement strand
GACACCTCCTATGCCAACCCACACGGCCTGGACGCCGGCGGCCAGTACACGAGCGCCCGGGATTTGCTGACCCTCGCCCGTGAGGTGATGACCCACTCGACACTCGCTTCCATGGCCCTCCGTCAGGAGGCATTGCTCGTGCGCGGCGACGGAACGGCCCAGCGGCGGGAGTCGACAAACGAGCTGCTCAGCTGGTTCCCCGGCGCAATCGGTGTCAAGACCGGCTGGACGACCGGGGCCGGGGATGTGCTCGTGGCCGCCGCCGAGCGCGACGGGCGACGGCTCTACGCGGTTGTCATGGGCTCGACGGACGCCAACGCCGATGCCTCCCGACTGCTCGAATACGGGTTTACCGTCTTTGGGACTGCCGAGCGTAGGCTGGTGCCCCTGATGGAAGATCGACGCCTGGCGCGTGCGCTGCGGGCCACCCTGTCCGAGGACGTGGTTGCCCGGCTGGCGCATCTGCGGGGTCTGGACAAGCGTGAGGAAGCACCGTGGGAGTAGAACCGGTTGTCACCGAGGTCGTGACGAGTGAGGCGCTCTCGGCCCGGGTCGCCGAGCTTGGGGCGGAAATCTCCGCCGATTACGCCGGGAAGACTCCGGTGGTCGTCGGCGTCCTCAATGCCGCACTCCTGTTCCTGGCCGACCTCGTTCGGGCCTTCGAGATGCGGCACGAGGCCGAGTTTCTGGCGGTTACCCGCTTTGGCGAAGGCGGCCGGGTCCGCATCAACATGGACACAAGCGTGTCACTGCAGGGGCGCGACGTGCTCCTCGTCGAGGATCTGGTCGACACCGGGCTCACCCTGTCATTCCTGCGAGAGCTGTTCGAAACACGCCAGGTCGCCTCACTGAGGACGGTCACGCTCATCGACAAGGCTCCGCGACGCATCGTCGATGTACCGCTCGAGTATCGCGGTTTCGAGGTCGGTGAGGAGTTCCTGCTCGGGTACGGGCTCGACTACTCGGGCCGGTATCGGAACCTCGATTCTCTGTGGGCCGTCCTCGACTTCGGACGCTTCACGGCGGACCCGGGCGTTCTCCAAAGGACGATCGCGAGCGGTGATAGGGTTGCCCCGTGAGCTACGGAATCCCGATGGAGCTGGTCGGCGTTCGGATCGAATTGCCGACGAATCAACCGATCGTGCTGCTGAGAGAGGCCGGCGGGCTGCGCTACCTGCCCATCTGGATCGGGGCTACTGAAGCCACCGCAATCGCCTTCGCTCTGGAAGGGGTGGAGCCGCAGCGACCGCTCACCCATGACTTGCTGCGCGATACGATCGCCGGCCTGGGGGCCACCATCGACCGGGTGGTCGTCAACGACCTGCGAGAAGGCATCTACTACGCCGACCTCGTGTTGGCCGGTGAGGGGGGAGAGGTGGTGATCTCGGCCAGACCCTCAGATGCCATTGCCCTCGCCGCCCGTACCGAGGCGAGTCTCTTCGCTTCGGAAGAGGTTCTGAACGAAGCCGGAGTCGAGATCAAGGAAGACGACGACGAGGAAGCCGAGGTGGAGCGCTTCAAGGAATTCCTCGACACCGTTCAACCCGAGGACTTCACCGGCGGCTCATGAGCGCCGAGCAGCGCCTCACTACCGCCGGCCTTCTGCTGCTCGCCCTCACCATGGTGGGCACCGTCGGCTATGTCGTCATCGAGTCGGCCTCTGTGTTCGACTCCTTCTACATGACGATCATCACCATCTCGACCGTCGGTTTTGAAGAAGTGATCGATCTCAGCGCCGCAGGTCGCACGCTGAGTATGGTCCTGGTAGTTCTCGGTGTCGGTTTGGTTTTCTACACTGCGACTGCGGCGATTGAACTCATCATCGCCAACCAACCGAAGAGGCGGATAAGGGCGTTGGAACGAGAAGTAGACAGCCTGAGCGGCCACTACGTCGTCTGCGGGTTTGGTCGTGTCGGCCGCAACGCCTGGCAACACATCGTCGATGACGGCAAGTCGGTCGTGGTGATCGACAACAGCCCCGAGAAGATCGAGGCCGCCACGGCCGCCGGGGCCCTCGCCGTGGAGGGAGACGCCACGCGCAACGACATCCTGGAACGGGCCGGGGTAGCTAGAGCGGCCGGGTTGGTGGCCTCGGTGGCCCAGGACTCGGACAACCTGGTGATCGTGCTCTCGTGCCGAACCGCCAACCCGGGGCTGCTGATCACCGCCCGCGCCAACGAGGGCGAAGCCGAGGAGAAGCTGGTGATGGCCGGCGCCGATCGGGTCGTCGCTCCTCCCAAGGTCGGTGGCCACCGGTTGGCGGCGCTCGTGCTGCATCGCGAACTCGCCGCCTTCGATGGCCTCGTCCACGGCGGTCGTACGGTCGAGTTCAAAGTCGAAGAGTTTCAGATCGACGCCGATTCGGCGCTGGCCGGCGTCAGCCTGCGGGAGTCTCAGATCCGGGGACGCTCCGGTGCCATGGTCTTCGCCGTCGAGGAGCCGGGTGGGGGATTGATCGTGAATCCCGACCCGGACCTCATTTTCATGGTTGATGCACGGGTCGTCGCCATCGGGACCGATGAGCAACTCGGCCGCCTCCGGATCCTCGTCGATTCCTCCGCCTGAGCGATCCAGACGCCGCGATTCGGAAGTTATCCACAGGGTCTGTTGACAACTTCGCGCCCTCACGGTAGATTTCACGTTTGGAATTACGACCGTGTAAGCTACCCGGCGAAGGAGGATCGGAATGTCCGAGGACGGATATCGAGCACCCCAGGTGTGCAAGCTGGTGGACATCACCTATCGCCAGCTCGACTACTGGGCTCGCACCGGGCTCATCACCCCTTCCATTCAATCTGCCCATGGCTCGGGCAGCCAGCGTCGGTATTCCTTCACGGACATCGTGCAGCTCAAGGTCGTCAAGCGCCTCCTCGATGCCGGCATGAGCTTGAAGAAGATCCGCCAGGCGATCGACATCCTCGCCCAGCAGATGCAGACCGCCAGCCCCCTCGCCGACGTGACCCTGCTGTCGGACGGCAACACGATTTATGCAGCCCACAACCCGTCTGAGGTCGTCGACGTGTTCCGTCGCGGCCAGGGCGTCTTCGGCATCGCCGTCGGGCCCGTCCAGGACGAACTCGAAGGCCAGCTTCACGAACTCTTCCCCGAGTCAGAAGAGGAAGTAGAGGTGGGCACCCCGCCCGCCAAGACCGCGGAGGCCACCTGAGAACGAACCGAGACTCGGAAGCCGTACCTCCCTCCGAGACCGAGGATTTTGCGCATCACAGCGAGCGTCAGTTCGCCAAGCTGCTTGATTTCTACGGAATCGCCTGGGAGTACGAGCCGACCGCATTCCCTATCGAATTCGATGATGCGGGAGAGGCATTGAAGTATTTCACCCCCGACTTCTACCTGCCCGAAGAGGACATGTACATCGAGATCACCACGATGAACCAGCGGCTGGTGACGAAGAAGAACCGCAAGGTCCGTCGCCTGCGCGAGGTGCATCCGGAGGTTCGCTGCAAGGTCTTCTACCAGCGGGACTACCTGCACCTGCTCCTCAAGTATGGATTGGAGGAGGCCACCGGTGAGCTTCCCCCTCCGACCCGGTTACCCGGTCCTCCCCAAGTCACCGATCTCGGGGAGCGGCGCGGGG
>SHLN01000048.1 GCA_004283105.1 Acidimicrobiia bacterium | reverse complement strand
GGCCACCCTGGCCGGCAAGCGGGCCTTGGCGGCGGCCGGGGTGGCCGCCACCGATGTCGATCTCGTGAATGTTGCCACCTGTACTCCCGATACGCTCATCCCCTCGACGGCCTCATTGGTCCAGAACAACCTCGGAGCCACCAACGCCGGGGCCGCCGATCAGAACGCGGCCTGTTCCGGATTCCTGTACAGCCTCATCATGACCTGCGGTTTGGTCGAGGCCGGGGTGATCGAGACCGGCCTGGTGATCGGCGCGGAGCGGCTGACGTACTTCATCGACTTCACCGACCGCGGCACTGCCGTCCTATTTGGGGATGGGGCCGGGGCCGTCGTCGTTCAGGCCACCGACGAGCCGGGTGGACTGAAGGGCTCTGAGATGGGATCCGATGGCTCGGTGGCCGACATCCTCTGGTCGCCGGGCAGCGGGACTGCCACCAACCGGGTCGAGCTCGAGAGCAATCACAAGCACATGGCCGTCTCCATGAACGGTCCGGAGGTATTCAAGCGTGCCGTGACGGCCATGGGCGACGGCTCGATCAAGGTCGTCGACCAGGCCGGGTGGGCGTTCGACGACGTCGACATTCTCATTCCCCATCAAGCCAACACGCGCATCATCGACGCCACCGCCCGCCGCCTGCAACTCGACTCATCCAGGGTGTTTGTCAACATCGCCTCCTACGGGAACACCTCGGCAGCCACGATCCCCATCGCCTTGACCGAGGCGCTCGAAATGGGACGGATCGACCCGGGTGCCAAAATCGTCTTCGCCGCCTTTGGGGGAGGACTGAGCTGGGCGGCCGCCGCGTTCGAGTTCGGTTCGCGAGTGACTCCGCTCTCCGAGATCGACGACGAATTGCCGCCGACCGATGGCGATGTCATGGCCCTCCTGGCCGAGAACTTCGCCTACTTCGGGGGAGGACCGGCCCAGTGACGGCCCGCGTTGCCCTCGTAACGGGAGCTTCTCGCGGCATCGGGAAGGCGGCCGCTCTTCGGCTCGCCGAGGACGGCCATAGCGTGGCCGTCAACTACGTCAGGTCCAGGGATGAGGCCGAGGCGGTGGTAGAGCTCATCCGCCAGTCGGGCGGCGACGCGATGGCCGTCGGCGCCGACGTCGGCACCGAGCACGGTGTCGCCGACCTGTTCGCAGCCGTTGAGGCGGCCTATGGACCGGTCGGGATCCTGGTCAACAATGCCGGGGCGACCCGCGACAACCTGCTGCTTCGGATGAACGCGGATGATTGGGACGACGTGCTGGCGGTCAACCTCCGGTCGGTCTTTCTCTGTACCAAGACGGCACTGCGAGGCATGCTGAAGGCTCGCTGGGGGCGAGTGATCTCGATGACCTCGGTATCCGGATTGTCCGGAAATCCCGGGCAGGCCAACTACGCCGCCGCTAAGGCGGGCATCGTCGGATTCACGAAATCGGTCGCCAAGGAGGTCGGATCCCGCGGCATCACCGTGAACGCGGTAGCTCCCGGCTTCATAGAGACCGACATGACCAATGAGATCGACGAGGCCGGCCGTGAGCTGGCGAAGGGACAGATAAGTCTGGGGCGCTTCGGCACTCCGGACGAGATTTCCGCCGCGGTTGGCTATCTTGCCTCCGAGCAGGCGGCATACGTAACCGGACAGGTGCTGGTCGTTGACGGCGGCCTGGCGATTTAGAAGGAGCAATTCCGTGGACCGTGCAGAAGTAGAGAAGAAACTCACCGGCCTCCTGGTGGACGAATTGGGGGTCGAGGCCGATCGCATCTCGATGGAGGCGACATTCGAGGAGGACCTCGAGATCGACTCGCTCGGTGTCGTAGAGCTCCTCATGGCGCTCGAAGACAACTTCGACGTCAAGATCCCCGACGAGGAAGCGGAAAAGATCGGCAACGTCGGGCAAGCCGTCGATCTGGTGATTGCCAAGCTCGAGGGCTGAGATGACTGACCGACGGGTAGTCGTCACCGGTCTAGGAACCGTCAATCCGATCGGCCGGGACGTTGATAGCTTCTGGAAGAACGCCCAGAGCGGCGTATCCGGGGTGGGCCGGATCAGCGCGTTCGACGCATCGCATCTGAAAGTGTCGATCGCAGCCGAAGTTCCCGACTTCGATCCAGAGGACTACCTGGAGCGCAAAGACGCAAGACGGATGGACCGCTACTCCCAGTTCTTCTGGGCGGCGACGTCCCAGGCGATGGCCGACAGCGGTCTCGACCTCACCGATGACGATGAGACGGCGGCCCGGGCCGGAGTCGCGCTCGGATCTGGCATCGGGGGGGTGATCACCTTCCAGGAGCAACTCGACGTCATGCGCGACCGGGGGGCAGACCGCATCAGCCCGTTTGCCATTCCGATGATCATCTCGAACATGGCCGGCGGCCTCGCCTCGATCTCGTTCAACCTGTTGGGTCCAAACACGGCTTCGGTGACCGCCTGCGCCGCCTCGGCCAACGCCATCGGTGACGCCGCCTCGGTCATCCGGCGGGGCGATGCCGACATCATGGTGGCGGGCGGGGCCGAAGCGCCCATCTGTGAGTTCGCCGTCGGGGGGTTCGCCAACACGAGGGCGCTCAGTCTTCGTAACGATGATCCGGCCGGTGCGTCTCGCCCATTTGATTCGGGTCGGGACGGGTTTGTCATGGCCGAGGGAGCCGCCGTGCTCGTCCTCGAAGAACGGGACCGGGCGATCGGGCGCGGCGCCGCTATCTATGGCGAGCTCACCGGATACGGCATGTCGGCCGATGCCTATCACATGACCCTGCCCCGTCCCGGTGGCATGGGTGCCGCCCGGGCGATGCAAGCTGCCATCGATGATGCCGGCCTCGATCCGACCGGGGTCGACTACATCAATGCCCACGGCACATCGACGCCGGCCAACGACGCCACCGAGACAGCCGCCATCAAGCTGGTGTTCGGCGACGACGAGGCACGCCGGGTCCCGATCTCTTCGACGAAGTCGATGACCGGCCATCTGCTGGGCGGCGCCGGGGCGCTCGAGTCGCTCGTGTGCTTGCTGGCCATCCGTGACGGTGTATTGCCTCCCACCATCAACTACGAGACCCCCGATCCGGAGTGCGATCTCGACTACGTCCCAAACGAGGCGAGGGCGGCAACCATCGACACGGCGATGACGAACTCATTCGGCTTCGGTGGCCACAACGTGGCCCTCGTCTACTCCCGTCACGAATAGGCCGGGGGGAGGTCCCGTGACGGTATTCCTGGTTCGCCATGGCGAAGTCGAGAACCCCGACCGGGTGGTGTATGCCGACCTGCCGGGGTTCGGGCTGAGTGATCGGGGGAGATCCGAAGCCGCCGCCGCCGCTTCGTTCCTCGAGCCGATGGGGGTCACCGCCATCTATGCCTCCCCGCTCGAGCGGGCCCAGGAGACGGCGTCCTTCATTTCTGAAGCCTGTGGCGTTCCCGTTGGGAGCCGGGAGGACCTGACCGAGTGGCTGGTGGCGCGGCGATGGAAGGGCGTGACCTGGGAGGACCTGCCGACGGCGTTCCCCGGTGAACTGGAGGCCTACCTCGATCATCCGACCGATCTTCCATTTGCCCAAGAGTCCATACCGCAGCTGGGAGCCCGGGTGGCCGGTGCCGTAGCCGACCTGGCCGCCGCCCATCCCGGGGAACGGATTGTCATCGTCAGTCATCAGGACCCGATCCAGGCCGGGCGTCTCACGCTGCGGGACCTTCCCCTGGAAGAGCTTCACTTGAACCGGCCCGGCCATTGCGATGTCCTCACCCTCGAACCGGGGGAGCCCTGGCAAGAGGTCGGCCACTGGGTCCCGATTATCGATGGGCCGGCCCCGCCGGAGTGGCCGCCGGTATCGGGTGGCGGGTAGGGCGTTCCGGACGCCGCTGCACCATAATCCTGCCATGGGATTCATTGCCTCGGCCTCGGTGCTCCTCGCCGGATTCGCGTGGGGTCTTCGCTTGATCAATGCTCATTCCCCGCTCGCAGACGGTTCGGCAGCACTGCTCGCCCTCTCCGTGGTGGTTGCCGCAGCGGTGGCAACGCTCGGGTTGGTGCTGGCCCGGGGGCAATGGGCGCGACGGCTGGCACTCGGGTTGCTTGCCTTCCAGGTCGCGATGTCGGCTGTGCTGGACCTCGGCGCCTGGGGGATCATCGCCCTGGCGGCCACCGCCGCCTCGATCGTCCTGGTGGCGGGACCGTGGCTCGACCGCTTCCTTCGGCGGCTTCCTCCCGCCGAGCCGATACCGCCGGCGGCCATGATGCTCGGGCTCGGCCTCGTGCTCGTGCCGGGACTGCTGGCGGTTTCATCGCCCGGCGGCGTTGAGGTGATGCACTGGGTAGCCGGGCTTGGTTCTCTCGCTACGGCCTGGGCGTTTGCCCGCGCACTTCGGATGGGGCTCTGGAGTGCCCGGATTGTCGTTCCCCTCCTGCTGATTGGTGCTGCGCTTGCCTCGAACGTGGCGGGAACGGTCGTCGCGTTGGGACTGGCGATCACGAGTGTCGCCCTCGCATGGTCGGCACCGGTGAACCGGGCCGTCACCCCGTTGCTGGCGAGAGCCGACGGGGTCGCCGTTCCGCCTCAGCTGGTCCCTCCCGAGTTGCTGGCCAGGGCCGGATACGATGATCGAGGCAGGCCGATCCCGCGCAAGCGATAGCCTCCCTTCGATTCCAATGACACAATCGCCTCCGCCCTCCACCCGTCGTCTCCCCAATCCATGGGTGGCCGTACCGTCGCTCGTGGCCGCCGCCGTTGGTTGGTTTGTTGGAAGCAGCGTGGCCAGGGTGTCGTGCCGGCCGGCCAGTTGCACCGGCGACGAGATCCTCTGGGGGTCGATGGGTGCTCTGTTCGGGTTCGTAGGGGTCCTGATCGTTTCGGTACTGGTCGTCCGATCGCTGGCGGAGTGGGCGGCGCTGTCGGCCCAGGAGAAGCAGGCCAGAGCCGACAAGAAGGAACCACCCACCTGCTGATCCAACTGCGGTGATGGCCGCTACGGTGGGCGCCATGGCCGAACCGCCACCGTTTGCCGAGCCCATTCTCCACGTCGACATGGACGCCTTCTTTGTCGAGGTGGAACGGCTCTCCGACGAAACCCTGCGCGGTGTTCCCGTCGTGGTTGGTGGGCTCGGGAGTCGAGGCGTGGTGGCGGCCGCGAGCTACGAGGCGCGGCGGTACGGCGTGCATTCCGCCATGCCGGTCGGTGTCGCCCGGCGACTCTGCCCGCACGCCCGCTATCTCCCGCCCAACCAGGGTCGTTATCGCGAGGTGTCCGAGCAGGTATTTCGGGTGTTCCGGTCCTTTACGCCGCTGGTCGAGGGGTTGTCGGTGGATGAGGCGTTTCTCGAGGTATCCGGCCTGCGTCTCCACTACCCGGGCCCGAGTGAGGTTGGGGAGCACATCCGAGCCACGGTGCGCCATCAGCTCGGTCTTCCTGCCTCGGTGGGGGCGGCCACCAACAAGTTCCTGGCCAAGCTGGCATCGGAGGAGGCCAAGCCCGACGGTCTGCTGCGGGTGGCGGCCGGCTCCGAGCTGGCCTTCCTCCATCCGCGGCCGGTCCGACGGTTGTGGGGCGGCGGCGAGGCGACCTTCGCCACCCTCGATGGGCTCGGCGTTGCCACGATTGGGGATCTTGCCTCGGTTCCCCTCGACTCGCTCGAGAGACGGCTCGGGTCGTCCCTGGGCCGGCATCTGCATCGGCTTGCGAATGGTGTCGACGGCCGGAGTGTCAGTCCGGACGGTGCGGCCAAGTCGATTTCTGTCGAGCAGACGTTCGGGCGTGACCTATCTGATGCCGACGTCATCGAGACCGAGCTCCTGCGCCAGTGCGAGCGGGTCGCATCGAGGCTGCGCCGCGCCGGGCTGGCCGGCCGCACGGTCACACTCAAGGTCCGGTTCCCCGATTTCACGACCGTCACTCGCAGCCAGTCCCTCGAATCGGCCATCGATGTATCGCACGATCTGTTCGGTGTCGTCCGGGAGCTCATGGGTCGGGTCGATCTCGATCGTCCGGTTCGGTTGCTCGGGGTCGGGGTGAGCTCGCTCGAAGCAGCCGGCGCACCGCTCCAGCTCGGGCTCGATCGGCCGGCGGCGTGGGATGACGTCAGCACGGCCGTCGACGCCATTCGTACCCGGTATGGGGACGAGGCGGTCTCTCCGGCCCGGCTCGTGTCGCCTCCGGATCGTGAATGAGCTCCAGGAATGTCCGGCAACGGCCGAGGGTTGGTAGAACCGTGTACCGGTATACTGCAACAACCAATCCGGGATTGGGACACAGGGAGTAGCCGTGCCGCTCAACGACAAAGAACAGAAAATCCTCGACGAGATCGAGCGCCAGTTTCTGCAGGACGATCCGAAGCTCGCCAAGGCAGTTCGGACCGCCTCTGCGTCGGACACGTTGCGCCGGTCGACTCGGTTCACCGCCGCCGGCTTTGTTCTCGGCCTCGCTCTCATGCTCATTTTCTTCACGAGCAACACGCTCGTTGCCATGATCGGCTTCGTCGTTATGGTCGCCTCAGCCTCGGTGTTCATCGTCGGGCTGCGGCGTCGAACGATGGGTCCCGGCACGGCCGGCCTCGGGATCGAATCGTGGGCCGACCGGCTCCGATCCAAGTGGCGGCGCTAGCCCGCGCGTAGCTAGAGTGAGGCTCTCGCTTCGGCGAGGGAAGAAGCGGGCAGACACCGGTCTCTCGCAGGGATTTCGGGCATACGCGGAGGATACGGGTTGGAAGGCTTCACGGCGCAGCAAGCGATCAAATTGACCAGCTGTACTGCGCACCAGCTCCGCTATTGGGATCGCGTCAACCTCGTGGTCCCATCACTCCAGACCACCGGCGGACGTCCGGGGAAGCGGCGGCTCTATTCATTCCGGGATGTCGTGGCGCTCCGCGTCGTCAAGAGCCTGCTCGACAACGGCATGTCGCTGCAACGGGTTCGGCGTGCCTGGAACTACCTCCGCCGGACGGCCAACATGGATCGCCACCTCTCAGAGGTGACGCTCGTGACCGACGGCGCCACCATCTACACCGTCGACGATGAGGCTCTCCTCGACGCCCTCCGCGAGGGGCAGATGGCGTTCTTCGGAGCCATCGACAAGATCGCTCGCTCCGTCGCTGAGGACGTCACCCGCTTCGAGCTCGATCGGGAGAAGTTCCTCCAAACCCTGCGCGAAGTCGAAGACGACATCATGCAGGAAGCCTCCGGCAACTAACTGACCAGAGGTCAGTCAGTTGCTTGGGCGACCTTCGGTCGCCAGGCACCAGGCATCGCAGCCACCGACTGGAGCACTCCTGGTTCTGGCCGTCGACCGTTGACCGTCGACCGTTGACCGGCGGCGCTAGCGCCGCCGTGCTCTCCTGATCCAATCCGGCAGGAGCGACCGGACCCGGTAGGTCCGGCGCAGCCGTTGCCAGCGGGTGGCGCGGGAACGTAGCTGCTGCTCGGTGGCGGTCAGGCTGGTGATGGCCTCTTGGTGGGAGCCCTCTCCGATCACGCCCTCGGGCCCGTACACCGACGCGCTGTACACAATCGCCAGTGGCTCCATGGCGACGTCGGTGGCTGTCGCGACTTCGAGCGGTGTGGCCGCTGCGCTCGGGCTGAAGCCCGCGTCGGTGAGGCGGTCGACGATCTCAGCCCAGGCAGCTCCCACGTCACCGTTCTCGAGTCGCCGCAGCCGGCGCCACCGGCGCCGGCGTTTGATGGAAGGAACTATCCCGAGAACAACGGCTCCGAGCAACGTCCAGAGGGCGGCGGGAATCAACCAGCCCGGGATTGAGAACCCGCCCACGGTGGTTTCGCCGCCACCTCCGCCTTCGCCGGCGAATCGGTCGGGGTCGAGGTTGGGATCGCGGAACGGGATGTCGCCGCCGCCTCCGCCCCCTTCCGCTGCCAAGCGGGCTTCGGCTTCGATGGTGCTGAAATAGCGGTTCAGGTCGCCGGCCGTCAATCCGGTGGCGCGGAAGGTGGTCGGATTTACGCCGTCGCTGCGAGGCGTGGGATCGAACCGAACCCAGCCCTGGGCGGGGAGCCACACCTCGACCCAGGCATGGGCGTTTCGGTCGCGCACCAGGATGCTGCCGTCGACCCGCTTCTCGCCGGGCGTGAACCCGAGCACAGTGCGGGTCGGGATGCCGAGCAAGCGGGACAGTACGCCCATGGAGGCCGAGAACTGCTCGCAATAGCCGATGCGGTATCCGGGTGAGTTCGGGTTGAGGAGCCAATCGCCCAGTCCGCTGTTGCGCTCGTTTGGGTCGACGTTGATCGAGTAGGTGAATTCGTCCGGGTTCCGGAAGAAATGCTCGAGGGCCAGTGCCTTCTCGTAGTCGGTCTCCAATCCGAACGTGATCTCGTTCGCCAGTCGCTCCATAGCCGCCACGTCCTCGAGATCCCGGGGCAGCCGCAGGTATCGATCGAGATCACGGGGCTCGTCTGCAACGTCGGCCGGCGCCGGCAAGCTCTGGAACCGGCCTTCCCTGGCGGCGGCCTCGAAGAGGGGAGAAAGCCCTTCACCCGAGTTGTCGGCGGCCAGCACCCTGGCGTCGACCGAGGGGATCTCCGATTGAACGAGGTACACCATGCCCCGGCCGGTCACGCCGTCGATGCGGAGTGAGCCGTCGATCGAGTCCACCCGGGTTGTGTTCTTGATGAGTCGTTCTTCGGAAGCAAGCGCGGTGGGGGAATAGGCGGCCGGCAGCCATGCGCTCGAGAGATTGAGGATGGTGACTTCCTGGGTCACGGGAATGGTGGCGCCCCGGAACTCGTACTCGTCGGCCTCCCAGCTGGTCTTGTCGAGGTTCTCGAGGTCGTCGGCCGAGGCGTACCACCAGTCGCCGTTGAACGAGTCCATGGTGAGGAGCCGCCAGTAAACCTCATTGGTCGGCACGTTGCCCGCCACAAAGGCGGCGAACACGGGGGTATCGGAGTTGGAGACGAGCGACCGCTGGACATCGATGAACGGGTTGTAGGAGACACTGCCTACCCCGCCTCCGATCCCGGAGCGGTTTCGCCAGTCGAGGATGCCGGTGGCGGGAACCGCGTCCGCACGGACGGCCTGCCGGGTAACGAGGACCGAGATGGCCGTTACCGACACGATGGCAAGGACCGGCACGGCGATGGCTCGCATCCGGGCTGCCTGCCTGCCGTGCCCGGCGTGGCCGCCGCCCGATCGCTGATCGCTGGCGATGGCGGCGAGGCCGGCACCGACCAGGAGAAGGAGGGTGGTGGTCCACAGCATGCTCGTCGATTGACGGTCGATCACGGCAAGCTGCAGGTAGAAGACGACGGGCGGGACGATCCCGAGATACGGGCTGTTGTTGAGCAGGCCCCAGGTGGCGACGGCGGAGAGCGCCCAGACCATCATGGCTGCCAGGGCCACGATCCCGGCGAGGGCGGTGACGGGCGGAGCCGAGAAACGGAAGACGGTGAGGGCATCGGAAACCTCCGACAGGATGTCGCCCATGACGTCCAGGGGTGGGATGGTGGCATCGGCGAGTTCGCCGCCCACATAGATGAACGCGAACAGGCCGAAGAGCACGACGTGGCCGATGACCATGGCTACCGGCCCGAACCGGGCTTTGCCGGTCGCCCACGTGATGACCGCTCCCAGCATTGCAGCAATGATCACGACGATGGGCCAGGGCAGTCCCTCCTCGGTCGGGAGGAAGAGGCGGGTGAGTCGCAGGATCACGAGGGCGAGCAGTGAGAAGCTGGCTAGCCAGGTGAGGCGGAAGACCATCGTCCTGCTCCTATCGCTTCGTTCCAGGCTCCGGCCCAGGTGTCGTCGGCGCCCACCACTGCGGTGGCGGCGCCGCCCAGCTTGAACGCCGTCAGAGAAGCCGGTGCTTCGTCTGCCACAACCATAAGCACGGTCTTGCTGTAGTCGCGTCCGAGTGTCTGAAAGACGGCCAGGTTGTCGTCGTCAAGGGCGCCGGTGATGAGAACGAGCGCGCCACCGCTGTACCCATGCTGACGCATCCGGAGGACCGCGTGGCGGAGGTCGAGGGCCTTCATGGGCTGGACGGCGGCCAGCTTCTCCATTGCCAGCTCGTACGGTGCCGGCCCGGGCGGTCGGCCGGAGTCCCCGATCCAGAGCTGGGGGAGGTATCCGCCGCCGAAAAAGTGATGGAGGACCGAAGCCGTGCCCTTGACCGCCTGCTCGAACGTCTCCGAGGTATGGGTCGAGGCCCGCGAGTCGAGGAGAACGAGGGCCCGGGACTGCCAGGGAATCTCGAGCTGCCTGATCATCAGCTCGTCCCGTTTGGCAGATGACGGCCAGTGGACGCGGCGCAGGTCGTCGCCCTGTCGATACTCGCGCAATGTGAAGAAGTCGTCGCCACCGCTCGGGGCATGGGAGGGATGGGCGGACTGAACCGAAGGATCGTGTCCCCGGGTGGTCGGGAACCCGTCCAGCGTCTCGATGGCCGGATAGACGACCAGCCGGTCGACGCCTCCGGCAGTAGTCCGGACGGCAGCCAGGTCCAGCGGATCGGAGATGACGAGTTCGGCGGGACCAATCTGATAGACGCCGCGCGGCCGGCACACGATCTCGTAGTGAGCCGAAACCGTGGAGTTGCGTCCGGCCCGCGAGGTGGCGAAGCGGGCCCGTCCCAACTTTGAGACCTCATCTTCGATGATGAGGGGTCGGAGCGCCCGCCGGGCGACTACCCGGATCTCAACCCGGGCCCGATCGCCCTCGTGAAGCCGGAACGGAGTGATGTGGCGGGTGAGAGTGGCGTCCGGCCGCGACCTTCGCACAATGAGAACGCCCACGATGACTGATCCGATCAGGAAGATCCCTCCGGCGAGCAGCTCCGGCTCTCCGAACGCGACCCAGAGGACCATCAGCGCGGCGGAGGCTCCCAAGGCAGCCCATCCGCGGGTTGTGATCATCGAACGTCGGCAGTTCCGGGAACTGGAACGGACGCCATGATGCGGGCCAGCACCTCGTTGATGGAGGCCGCCCGCATCTGGGCCTCGGGACGCAGGATGATGCGATGGCTCAGCGTTGGAGCGATGAGCGCTTTGACATCGTCGGGCGTCACGTAGGTCCGTCCCAGCGCCGCCGCCCGTACCCGGGAGGCGCGCTGGAGATAGAGGGTGGCGCGTGGCGAGGCGCCGAGGAGGAGATCGGGATCTGAGCGGGTGGCCTCGGCGAGGTCGACGAGATACCCCTTCAACTCCGGAGCAACGTGCACGGCAGCTGCCTGGCGGACCATCTCAACGACCTCATCGCCTGCCACAACCGGCTTGAGGTCTTCGAACACGGAGTGATCGCCATGGGCATCGAGCATCTCGAGTTCTTTGGCGCGGGCGGGGTAGCCGAGCGTTACCCGGGTCATGAAGCGATCGAGTTGGGCCTCCGGCAGTGGATATGTGCCCTCATGTTCGATCGGATTCTGGGTGGCGATCACCATGAACGGTGGCTCGAGTGTTCTCGTGATCCCATCGACGGTGACCTGGCGCTCTTCCATCGCCTCGAGCAAGGCCGCCTGCGTCTTCGGGCTGGCCCGGTTGATCTCATCACCGAGCACGATGTTCGAGAACAGCGGTCCGCGCCGGAACACGAACTTGCCGCGCTCCCGGTCCCACACGGAAACGCCGGTGAGGTCAGAGGGAAGCAGGTCGGGGGTGAACTGGATCCGGTGAAACGAGCAGTCGATGGAGCGAGACAGGGACTTGGCCAGCAAGGTCTTGCCAACTCCCGGCACATCCTCGACGAGTGCATGACCGCCGGCGATCAGAGTCTGGACGACCAGCCGGATCTCGTCGTGTTTGCCCTGGATGACTCGCTCGATGTTGGCGACAATGGCGTCGAATCGCTCGGTGAACCAGGCGTTGGCGGCCTCAACGGGCTCGGCTGTCAAGGGGACTCCTCACAGGCAGATGGGATGAACAGGATATCAGGGCTTCGAAGATTAGAGTCAGAGACCCGATGTTCGCGTCCTCGATACTGCGGGTGATTATTCGTCGCCCCACATTATGGCCGGAAGCGCTGCGCGCGCTCGTGGCCTTCACCCCCTCCGGGTGGTGGCGTACCGCGCCGTTCCTGCCGGTACCACGGCGGGCCTATATCCGCTGGCGGATGCAAACTGCCTACGGATCATCCGATGCCGTTCCCGCCCCGGCCGAACTCGTCCAGTTCCTGCAATGGCGGAGAGAGCAGCGATGAATCGCGAAGTTGACGACCTGACCGAGGCGTTGCGGGCTGTGCCGGGCGTGGCCGACGCCGAGCTGGCAGCGGACACGGCCGAGGGGGTGCGGGTTCGGCTCTCCGCCGATGCGGACCCCTCCGATGTCGCCGCCGCCGTCCGGGATGTCCTGGCCGCTCACGGACTGAAGGGCAAGATGGCCCCCCCGCAAGCTCGCATCGAGCCGGCCGGACCACCACCACCTCCATCCGAATCGGCCACCATTCTGCCCGGTCCCGGCCTCGTGCAGACCACGCTCATACCTCGGGAGCCGGTCGAGCAGCCGCCCGACGAGCTCGGAACCTTCATGCGGTCGCCCGAGCCGGTCGCCCGACCCGAGGAACCGGAGACAGGGCCGGCCATCGAAGAGGACGAGGAGCCTCTCGAGGCGCCGTCGGCCAACCGAAGCCTTCTCGCCCGGGTTCGTGTCCAGGAGGACCGTGACGGGGTGGCGGTGACCATCGATACCGACGATGGGCGGTCTATTACCCGGCGGGGCCGACCAAGCGACGCAGGCGTCCGTGAAGCTGTGGTCGCCGCCGTTGGTGAGCTGTCCGGCGACCAACCTCCTCCTGTGTTGCTGGCCGCAGAAGAGCACGCCCTCGGAGACCACACCATGGTTACCGTCCTCCTGCAACGTCACGACGGGAGCTTCCACGTCGGCTCAGCCCTCATCGGAGCCGAAAAAGCCTTCGCTCTGGCACGGGCCGCCTGGGCAGCGATGAGTCAAGCTGGCTAGCGATATCCTCTGTCACTTCTCGGCCGAACCATGGCCATCTCGCGACTGTGGCCGAGAAGTCGACTGCTGCCGCCGGACCTGAGATAGCGGACGGCCGGCGCCGCGAAGCTGCCCGTAGGGAAGCCCGCCTGGCCCAGGGAAACCACGTCTACCTGGATGAGATTCCGGACGGGTAACGGGTAACGATCCTCAGCG
>SHLN01000047.1 GCA_004283105.1 Acidimicrobiia bacterium | reverse complement strand
CCCCGGCAACCCTGCGGGTTGCTTTCCCCTCCCGCCAAGCCGGGAGGGGAAGAAGCGGGGGCAACGGTTCTTCGGCCCTTCAGAGCTCCACCAAACGCTCCGATAGCTATCTCATGCTCCACCAGGTCTTCAACGATGCGTTTGAGGCGTTGTTGGCGGGGTGGCATCGCCATATGGATCTGGCCGCCACCACCGACAACATCTTCAAGCTCGCCGAGTCACGACTCGAGCTCGACGAGCTCCGCGATCGTGCCTATCGGATTCGCCGCGCCCTCACCCCGGAGGACCGGGAGCTCGCCGAGGGGCATCTCTCGGCCTATTGCCCATTCCTGAAGACAACCGTCTACATCCCCACCAACGAGGTCCGGTACACCCGCGACGACGTGCTCGTGTTCGACTGTCAGTGCGAGCGAGAGGTCGGACACCGCCCGAAGGAATGGCTCAAAGACACCGAGCAGCCCGTGCTCACCAACCCTGAGTACGTGAAGGAAGACAGCCGCCGCGCCCGGGCCCAGCAGGTGACGAGGCCGTAGAGAGCTCTGAGCTTTGGGCTATGAGCTCTGAGCCAGAAGCGAACAGCGAACAGCTAATCGCCCGGCCGCATGTGCGGGAACAGAATGACCTCCCGGACGGTGGCCACGTCGGCAAGGAGCATCGCCAGGCGATCGACCCCGATCCCCAACCCGCCGGTGGGCGGCATGCCGTACTCCATGGCCTCGACGAAGTCAAGGTCGGTGACGTGGGCCTCCTCGTCACCCTGAGCCCTCGCCTGAGCCTGCACTTCGAACCGGCGGAGTTGCTCTTCCGGGTCGTTCAACTCGGTGAAGGCGTTGCAGAACTCGATACCGGCCAGGAACCCCTCGAATCGTTCGACCAGGCCGGGCTTGCTCCGGTGGTCCCGAGCAAACGGAGAGATCTCTTTCGGGAAGTCGATGACGAACGTGGGATCCCACAGGTCCGGTTCGACGAATCGTTCGAACAGCTCCTCCAGCACCTTGCCGGTACCGCCGACCTCGACGTCGACGCCTAGCTCTGCGGCCACCGCCCGGGCGTCGTCCACTGCCATGTCCGGGTCCCACTCACGACCGGTGGCCTCATTGATGAGCTCCATGAACGGTGCCCGCTTCCACGGCGGCGCAAGATCGATTGGCCTCCCCCGGTACTCGACGGTTGTCGAACCGACCACGTCGGTCGCCACCCCTGCCACCGTCTCCTCGACCAGGGCCATGATGTCGTCGTAGTCGGCGTACGCCTCATAGCTCTCGAGCATCGTGAACTCGGGGTTGTGCTGGGGCGAAACCCCTTCGTTGCGGAACACCCGCCCGATCTCGAATACCTTGTCGATCCCGCCGATGATGAGCCGCTTGAGGTGGAGCTCGAGGGCGATCCGGAGATACATGTCGATATCGAGGGCGTTGTGATGGGTGAGAAACGGCGTCGCGAGCGCTCCACCGGCCTGATTCTGAAGCACCGGAGTCTCGACTTCGACATACCCCCGGTCTTCGAAGGCGCGTCGCAGGCCGCGCAGGACCCCTGCCCGCACACCGAAGACCCGTCTGGCTTCTTCGTTGGCGATGAGGTCCAGGTACCGCTGCCGGTATCGAGTTTCGACGTCGGCGAGGCCATGCCATTTCTCAGGCAGCGGCCATAGCGACTTGGCCAGCAGGCTGAACTCATGGACTCGAACGCTCAGTTCGCCCTTCTTGGTGGTGATGACCTCGCCGGTGACGCCGAGCAGGTCCCCGAGATCGAGGTCGACGAAGGCAGCCAGTTCGTCTCCGAGCGTCCCCTTGTCCGCGAACAGCTGGATGCGGCCCGACCGGTCCTGCAAGACACCGAAACTCAGCTTGCCGAGGTCGCGCTTGCCCATGAGCCGTCCCGCCACCGAAACCGTCTCACCGGTTGAGGTCTCGGGCGCCAGGTCGCCAAAGCGGGCGTGGAGGTCGCCGGCTTCTGCCGTCTGCTCGAATCCGACGGGGTACGGATCGATCCCGCGCTCCCGCAGGGTCTCGACTTTCCGCCGCCGCTCCTCGTGCTGCTCAGTGCTCATGGTTCATCTCCGCGATGAGACGCAGCCCATGCAGCGTCAGGTGTTCGTCAACGGTATCGACGGTCTCGCAATAGGGAACGATGGTCGAGGCGAGCCCGCCGGTGGCAAGGGTGTGGACGCTCCCACCGAGTTCGGCGGTGATCCGGTTCATGATCCCATCCACCAGTCCGGCGTGGCCGTAGAGCAGACCGCTCTGGATGGCCTCCACGGTGCCCTTCCCGATCACAGACCGGGGCGGGGTGAGCTCGACCCGCCGCAAGGCGGCAGTGGCCCGGATGAGAGCTTCCTGGGACACCTCGAGCCCGGTGGAAATGACGCCACCTATGTACTCACGGTTGGCGCTCACGACATCGAAGTTGGTTGACGTCCCGAAGTCGACGACCACCGCCGGAGCCCCATACATAGCGGCGGCGGCGACGGCGTTCACAATGCGGTCCGCTCCGACCTCGCGAGGATTGTCGATGAGGATGGGCATACCGGTCTTGACTCCAGGCTCAACCACGAGGACCGGGCCGTCGGCGAGGAACCCGGCGACATCGCGCAGTGCGTGGGTGGCCGGAGGCACAACGCTCGAAACGGCGACACCCGTCAGCCTGGAGGGGCCGTAGCCCTCCATGTCGAGCATGCTGCCGAGCAGCAGCCGGTACTCATCCTTCGTCCGGCCCCGCACGGTGGTTACCCGCCAATGGGCGGCCAACTCGGCACCGTCGAATACGCCGAGCACGGTCTCGGTGTTGCCCACATCGATTACCAGCAGCATCAGGATCCCTCCAGAACGGACGGCCCCTCGAGGATCACGCCCCGGTCAACCGTCACCGAATCGTCCCCAACGCTAAAGGCCACGTTGTCGATGAGACGGGTTTCTCCCACCCGGGCGGCCACCGCCAGAAAAGCATCGACGGTCAGCTCGACCAGGGGTTGGACGGTTGCCGCATCGGCGAGGGAAGCGTATTCGAGCCTGGCACCATCCTCCGATCCGATTCTGTCGGCCACGAGCGCCTCGAGCACGGCTCCGTCCCGCTCCCCTGCATCCACGGCGTCGGCGGCCGCCAGCAATCCACCCGACAGCGTGAGTGCCGCCATCCGGTCGTCGTCACTCAAGAACGTGTTGCGAGACGACAACGCCAGCCCATCAGATTCTCGGACCGTCGGGACGGGGACGATCTCGACCGGAAACGACAGGTCGGCCACCATCCGGCGAATGACCGAGAGCTGCTGAGCGTCCTTGCGCCCGAAGTAGGCCCGCCCTGGCTGGCAGCCGGCGAGGAGCTTGGCGACCACGATGGCGACGCCCTCGAAGTGACCGGGCCGGTGGGCACCCTCGAAGTGGTCGGTGAGATCGGCGATCCGCAGTTCGAGCCGCGGCGGCTCCGGATACATCTCCTCGACCGAAGGAACGAACAGAACATCGACGCCTGCTTGCTCTGCCAGGACGGCGTCGCGGTCCAGGTCGCGGGGATAGCGACCGAGGTCGTCGGTTGGCCCGAATTGGAGAGGGTTCACGAAGATCGACGCCACGACGGTGTCGCAATCGGCGCGGGCGGCCCGGAACAGTGAGAGATGGCCGTTGTGCAGGTACCCCATGGTCGGCGCCAGGCCGACCCGGCCCGAGGAGGCGGCTCGCACATCGGCAAATGACTCGACGACGATCACTCGAGAACGCTCCCGAATTCTTCGGCCCGGCCGGCGAGGTGGGCGACGGCACGGCCGATATCGACAAAGCCGGCTTCCAACTCGGGGGCCGCCTCCCGGATGGCGGCTCGCTGGTGTTCGACCGTCGCCACATCCCCGCGGGCGATTGGTCCGGTCAGGGCCCGGTCCGGTCCGAGCTCGGTGGCGTTCTTGACAACCGCATCGACGAGCGGCCAGGCGGCTTCCCACGGAACCCCTGCCGCTGCAAAGAGCCGTTCGGCCAATGCGAGGCACCCGACGAGGTAGTTGGCGGCCGCTGATGCACCGGCGTGATAGAGCGGACGGGCGCGGTCCGGGAGATCAAACGGGACCATGCCGATCGAACGGCCCAACTCGACGAGGCGGTCGTGGAGGCCCTCGTCGGTGGCCCCCACACCGACCCAGGCGCCGTCGAGCCGGATGGCGCCGACCCGGGGTTCGGGGAGGCTCTGGAGCGGGTGAAAGCCACCGATCGGCAGCCCGACATCGGCCAGGGGAGCCAGGGCGCCAACCGGGACCGAACCGGAGACGTGCACGGCGGCGCCCACCCCGATGGCCCGGGGGGCGAGACGGTCGGCGATCTCGCCGATGGCGTCGTCCCGCACACTGATGACCAGCAGGTCGGCGGCCGGCAGCAGCTCGTCCCAGGACAACTCGACCGTCGCGAGGCGGCCGGCGGCCTCGCCGGTGCTCTCCCGACCAAGGACGCCAACCAGCTCGTGACCGGCGTCACGAAAGGCAAGGCCCAGCGACATGCCGGCCCGTCCCGGACCGGCGAGGATGATTCTCATGTGAGCAGGTTAAAGCGGGCGGGGCGCCCTTCTTCTCCCCTCCCGTGAAGCGAAGCGGAGCGGGAGGGGTACGGGGAGGGTCGTTCCCACCAACTGCGCGACGACGCAAACCTCAATCGAGCGGCGTGCAACGAGGCCCGGTCACCGATGCCAACGCTCCCTCACGATCCCCGAGTGGGCACCCGAATGGCGCGCAAAGGTGATCGCAATCCTTCGACCACCTTCACATGAGACTGCGGTGCCCAACCACGCCTCTCAGACCAGCGTCGCCCAACCGCCGCTTGCTTCGTTGCACGGATCTGGAATACGGACCCGTCGCGGCGCAGTTGTTGGGAACTTCCCTCCCCGTACCCCTCCCACCTTCGGCGGGAGGGGAACGAAGGGATCCCACCTTCGGCGGGCGAGGAGAATGCTTACTGCTTCCTGCTTACTGCCTTGAGAAGGCGCCACCAGGTGCGCCTCCAGAGACTCACGTTCCAGGGGCCGACGTTCTCGACGTGCTGATCACGCACCGCGGGTAGAAAACCACCGAGCGGCGTTCCGTCCGGTAGCGCCGCTTCCGGCCAGGCTTCCAGGAGTGGCTCGAGGACGAAGCGACGGTTGGTCAGTTCTGGGTGGGGGACGGTGAGACCCGGTTCCTCGACCGTGCGATCGCCGTACAGGAGCAGGTCGAGGTCGAGTGTCCGGGGGCCCCAGCGGACCTCACGGGTGCGGCCTCGCGATTGCTCGGCTGCCAGCAGGAGGGACAGGACCTCGGCCGGACCCGCCGTCGTCTCGAACACCGCCACTGCGTTCAAGAACGGGCCCTGTTCAACCGGTCCAACCGGTGCAGACTCATAGAGCGATGAGCGGGAGACCGGCGTCCACGACGCACTCAGGACACCAAGTCCGGCATCGAGATGGTCTTGCCGATCGCCGATGTTCGACCCGAAACCGACCGCCACCCGCACCATTCATCGCTCCCTGGGGCGCCGTGCGCATGGCGCAGCGCCCATCGCGCTATTCCTCGAGCGTGGCGGTGACCAGCCTGCGGCCCTCGGGACCGAGCGGCCGACCGGCGATTTCCTGGATGGTGGCCGTGGCCATGATCGGGTCCTGGATGAGGCCCGACCGGATGAGGTACCCACCCATGAACCCGACGAGGGTGTCGTCGAGATGATCCCGGTGGACGAGCAGCACGTTGCGGGGATCCCCGAGGATCCGTTGCAGCGTGCGAAACACCACCTCGGCCTCGGCGTCCTCGTAGTCGGTCGGCAGGGAGACGTGATGGGCCCGGATACCTGCCTCTCGATAGGAGGCGAGATTCTGGTTGCCCTCGAGGAGCGATAGGACATCGGTGAAGCCTTCGTCCCGCAGCCAGTCGATTTCCTCGCTGCGTCGAACCCGTCGATGCTGGAGACCCTGTCCCCCGATCCGTTCGGAAAGGGCGAGGCGCCGGGAAATGACCCACACGAAGCCCCGTGGTTCAAGGCCCGCCATCAGGAATCCCGTCCGAGAATCGACTCGACGGTCCGCGCTATCTGCGTTGTCATCGCCACGTTGTGCACCCGCACTATGGCCACCCCTTGCTCTATCGCCAGCGCTACGGTAGCGCCGGTCGCCGGATCTCGCTCGGGCGCCGGGACCGATCCACCGAGGATTCGCCCCAGAAACGCCTTGCGCGATGCCCCCAGCAGCACCGGATAGCCGGTTTCCACCAGCACCTGGAGATTCCGGAGCAATTCGAGATTGTGCTCAAACGTCTTGCCGAACCCGATGCCGGGATCGACGGCGATGCACTCGCGACGAACACCGGCTTCCTCCGCCGCCCGGGCGCGGGCGAGCAGGTAGTCGCGGACCTCGCCGACGACGTCTTCGTAGTGGGGATCGTCCTGCATGGTGCGCGGCTGCCCCTGCATGTGCATGATGACCACACCGGCGGAGAATTCGGCCACGAGCGGCGCCATGAGCGGGTCCGCCAGTCCGGTTACGTCGTTCACGACAAGGGCGCCGGCCTCGAGGGCCGCCCTGGCTACCTCCGGCTTCGCCGTGTCGATGGAGACGGCTATCCCCCGCTCGGTCAGACCGGCCACGACCGGGATCACCCGCTCGAGCTCATCCCGGGCCGGGACCGGCTCGGCGCCGGGTCTCGTTGATTCACCGCCCACATCGATGATGCCGGCACCCTGTCCGGCCATCTCGACGCCGTGGCCGATGGCCGCCTCAACAGATGCGTACCGGCCGCCGTCGGAAAACGAATCGGGCGTGACGTTCAGCACTCCCATGATGACCGTGCGGGACCCGTCCCAGAGACGGGTGGTGGCGGCCGACCAGGTCAGCTCGGGCTTCCTTCGCTGGTGGAAACAGCCGGCACGGCGTCGCCGCCGGTCAGGCTGTCGGAAACGTCATCGGCCGGGCTGGGAGGCTCGATGCGGCCCCCACCGTTATCGGCATAGATCCACTTGCCGACCGGGGCAAAGACCTCAGAGACTTCTTCGCGATCGAGGGTCTCGCGCTCCATGAGCTCCTTGGCGAGCCGATCGAGCACATCCCGGTGGGTCGTCAGAATGGAGCGCGCCTCGTCATGCGCCTGGGTGATCAGCTTGCGGACCTCGGTGTCGATGAGGCTGGCCAGCTCATCGGAGTAATCCTGGTGCTGGACGTAGTCCTTGCCGAGGAACACCTCACCCTGGTTGCTGCCGTACTTCATCGGCCCGAGCTTGTCGGACATGCCGAACTCCATGACCATCTTGCGAGCCAGGCTGGTCGCCTTCTCGATATCGTCGGCGGCTCCGGTGCTCGGATCCTTGAAGATCAACTCCTCGGCGGTGCGGCCGCCCAGCATCATGGCAAGGCGGTCGACCATTTCGGAGCGGCGGGTTATGTAGCGGTCCTCAGTGGGGAGAGCGAGCGTATGCCCGAGCGACATGCCGCGCGGGATGATCGTGACCTTGTGGATGGGATCGCCATTCGGCACTGCGTGGCCGACGAGGGCATGACCGCCCTCGTGATAGGCGATGACGAGCTTCTCGTCCTCGCTGATGAGCCGGCTCTTTCGTTCCGGCCCGGCCACCACCCGGTTGATGGACTCTTCCAGCTCCTCCATGGAGATCTGTTTCTTCCCATGCCGGGCGGCCAGGATGGCGGCCTCGTTGATGAGATTGGCCAGGTCGGCACCGGTGAAGCCGGGGGTCTGACGGGCGAGAACTTCCAGGTCGATCTCGTCTGCGAGCGGTTTGCCTTTGCTGTGCACCTCGAGAATCTCGACCCGGCCCTTCAGGTCGGGACGATCGACGATGATCTGGCGGTCGAAGCGACCGGGGCGCAGCAGGGCCGGATCGAGGATGTCCGGCCGGTTGGTGCCGGCGATGAGGATGACCCCGAGGTTGGCGTCGAAGCCGTCCATCTCCACCAGCAACTGATTGAGCGTCTGTTCCCGCTCGTCGTGCCCGCCTCCGAGGCCGGCGCCGCGATGTCGGCCGACGGCATCGATCTCGTCGATGAACACGATGGCGGGAGCCTGTGCCTTGGCCTGCTCGAACAGGTCGCGCACCCGGCTGGCGCCGACGCCGACGAACATCTCGACGAAGTCGGACCCGGAAATCGAGAAGAACGGCACCCCGGCTTCGCCGGCGACGGCCCGGGCGAGCAGCGTCTTGCCGGTTCCGGGCGGGCCGAACAGCAGGACGCCTTTGGGGATCTTGGCCCCGATTTGCCGGAACTTCTGCGGGTTCTGGAGGAACTCCTTGATTTCCTGGAGTTCCTCGACGGCCTCGTCGATTCCGGCCACATCGTCGAACGTGACCTTGGGCTGGTCCTTCGTGACTTGCTTCGCCTTCGCCTTGCCGAACTGCATGACCCGGCTGCCGCCGCCCTGGGCTTGCATGATGACGAAGATCATGAAGCCGAAAATGAGGATCCAGGGCAGCAGACCGATGAGCAGCTCCAGGATGGTGGTGCCCTCCTGGTCGACATCGAACTCGATGCCCGCCTCCTGCCGTCGCTTGTCGAGATCGGCCTCCGACTCGTCTGGATAGGGGGTCTTGAAGTCGAGCTCTCCGTCGACCGGCTGTTTGAAGGTCCCCTCGGCAACGTTGGACTCGGCGAGAATGGTGACGGATTCGACGTTCCCGTTGTCGATTTGCTTGAGCAACTCGGTGTATTTGACCTCGGCCGGCGCGTTTGCGCCCGACATGATGGATTGCACGACAATCGCCAGCACGACGATCACGGCCAGATAGATCAAGAAGTTTCGAACGGTTCGGCTCACGATGTCCTTATCAAGACCTCGGAGAGACAGGACATTCCCGCCCTCGTCGGATCACGGTAGTCATCAATGGTAGGTAACTCAGTCGGCAAGCGACAGGCCAATCTGTAGAAGAGCCCGTTCTCCTAGACCGGCAGGTTGTCGGGGTCGAGCACGGACACGTACGGAAGATTCCGGAACAATCCGGTGTAATCGAGCCCGTAGCCGACGACGAAATCGGGCGGAATGTCGAATCCCCGGTATTTCACGTCGATCGGGATCTGCTGAATCCCTTCCTTGACGAGCAGGGCGGCGATTTCGATAGAGGCCGGTTGACGAACCCGCAGGTTCTCGAGCAGATAGTGCAGGGTGAGACCGGTGTCGACGATGTCCTCGACGATCACCACGTGCCGATTGGAGATCTCCTGGTCGAGGTCTTTGAGAATCCGGACCACGCCGGAGGATTTGGTGGCATCGCCGTAGGAGGACACGGCCATGAAGTCGAATTCGACCGGGACGGTGATCTGGCGCGCCAGGTCGGCCATGGTGAGGAAGGCGCCCTTGAGGATCCCGACCAGAAGCAGTTCCTTGCCGTCGTAATCGGCCGATATCTCGCGTCCCATCCGGGCTACTGCGTCGGCGATCTCGTCCTCGGTGATCAGTATCTTTCCGATGGTTTCCATCAGGTTCCTTCCGCCGACCGTCCGTTGTCGATTCGCGCCACAAGGTAGCGCGCCGTTTCGGCCGATGTCCTGGCCCAGTCCGCGGCCCTCACGCCGGGGATGGCCGCCAACCGCCCCCCGGCGACCACCACCGGCCAGCGAGGCCGGAACCGCCGGGCCACTCCTGCCTCGGCCATCGCCTCCCGGACCGGTTTGGTCCCGGTGCCGATCTCGATACGGTCATCGTCGCGGCCCGGTCGAATGAGAATCGACTCGCCGGTCAGTCCGGCATCCAGGTGCAGCGTGCGGGCGCCGATCCGACGGGGTCCGGGTCCCGTGTCGGTCAGCGCGAACTGCAGCCGCCACCGGTCGAATTCGACCCGGCCGGGCACCACCAGTTCGATGGCGTCTGCCGGCGGGGGGTCGGCGAGGCGCAGGACCACCATGGGGCCTTCCCGTTCGACCCGCAATCCACCGGTCAGCTCCACGCCGGTCCGGCGGCCGAGCGCGACGTCGAGCAAGGCTGAAACCTCCTCGAAGGAGCCACCGTGCGGTCCGCGGGCACGGCGCAGAGCCCGCCGGGCCACCCGTCCGGCGATTGCCTCGGGCAGGACCGCCAATGCCGGGGCCGGAACCGACACGGCCTCATCGTCGGCCAGGATCGGCACCCGTTCGGCGGCCTCTCCCAGCAGGGCCTCATCGGCGGCCATCACCCCGGCGGTGCGCCCGAGCGCCCGGCGCAGCTGCGGGTTGTACGTTTCTTCGAGCCGGGGAATGAGCTCGTGGCGCAACCGATTCCGACGCGGCTCCCGGGAGGCGTTCTCCGGATCGTCCGCGTACGGCAGGCCGAGCAGATCGGCCAATGCCCGGGTTTCCGAGCGGGCGATCGACAGCAGCGGCCGGACAATCTGGCCACGCCGGGCCGGGATGCCGGCCAAACCGGCCGCTCCGGCTCCGCGCAGGAAGTGGCCGAGGACCGTCTCGGCCTGATCGTCGGCAGTGTGCCCGGTCAGGATGAGCTCATCGGGCTTGACCGTCGTCATCAGGGCGGCATACCGGGCCGTCCTGGCCGCCTCTTCGAACGACGGCACCGAACGATCGGTGGGCGCGGCGACGATGTCGAGGCTGATTCCGAGCTCGTCGGCAATCCGGTGGGCGGCCGCGCCCAGCCGCTCCGATGCGTCGAGCCGGTGATCGACGAAGACCGCCCGCACTGTGTCCGAGACGGCCGTCGCCGCCCAGGCGAGCACAGCACTGTCGGCTCCTCCCGACAACGCCACCACGAGCGGGCCCGCCGGAATGGTGGCCCGGGCCCTGACCGAGTCGGCTAATTCCCGATTGGACATGATCCGCGATCCGCCGCCGTCACTACGCGACCCGTCTCAGCCACTGGTCCGGGTCGGTGATCTCGGCAAGGGTCGGGAGCGAGTCGGGACTAGCCCAGACCCGGTCGAGAGTCTCCCATCCCGCCTCGCGTTCGACGGCCAGCACGAAGCGTTCCCCCTGCTCGTACTGGCGCATCTTCATTTCGAGGCCGCTGATACGGAGGAAGGTGGCGGTGCGGGGATCCTTGCGGCGCTGCTTGAGGACCGCCGCCATGCGTCGCTGCGAGGCGAGCTCGCGGCGGCCGATGCGATCCATCACAACGTGCCCGTGTCCCTCCAGCAGGGACATGAGTGCTTGCACCCGTTCCAGCAGGTCCTTTTGGGACGAGGACGCAAAAAGACCGAAGAGCCCGGTTTCCCCGATAAGCGGCTCGCCTTCCTCATTGGCCCGTCTGACATCGGCCATCACTCTGGCCCATCGGCCCGGCTCGGGAACGGCTGAGGCGACGAGCTCCCCGACTAGCTCCAGGAAGTACTCACGCAGCCACGGAACCCCGACGAACTGGAGGCGGTGAGCGCACTCATGGAGGGCGATCCAGAGCCGGAATTCATGGGGACGGAACTGGTTGCTTCGCTCCATCGACAGCACGTTCGCTCCGACCAGGTAGACGACGTCCCCGTTCGTATCGTCACCGGGCAGCACCAGCTCGTACTGTCCGAGGACCTTGCGAGCAAGGAAGCCGAGCACGGCGCCCATCTCGGCGGCGACTACCCGGGAGGCGAGCGGGTTCTGCTTCTTGATGGCGGCTTCGGCCGGAGCCAGGAGCTTGGAGAACACCGATACGTTGCTCTCCGCCCATTGCTTACGAGTTACGACGGCTACCTCGGGGACTCCGACCGACGCAAGGCGGGTCTCGGCTTCGACCATCTGGGCGGCCTCGGCGACGATGCCGGGGGCCTCGCGGGCCAGCAGATCAGCGTGGTAGGTGCCCTCGAGCGGATAGGTCCCGGCAAACCGTGATGCGATCCGGACCGCCAGGTCCCAGTCGATCATTCAGCGTCGCGGATCCGGTACCGGCTGTTGAGACCCCGTTGATACCAAACGACAAGCCCGACCACCATGGCGAGCGCCATGACCATGAGGGTCGGCACGAGGAATCGGAAGGTCCAGGCCTCCTCTTCGGGAAGGTCGCCGGAATCATCGATGACGATGGCCGGCCCGTCCTGGGCCTGCTGAGCGGCCACGGATGGAACGACGGTGACCGCATGGGCGGGCACGGCGAGGCTCACGAGGACAAACACAAGGGCGGCAAAACGCTTCATTGGGGAGGAGAATAGCCGCCGGCAACGGCTTCGCCGACGCTGGCAACGCCTTCGGCGTTGCTTGGCAGATGCTTTGCATCTGCTGTGGGCAACGTGTGGCGGGCAGCGGGTGGCGGGCAGCGGGCAGCGGGCAGCGGGAATGCAACCGACCACCGGGGCGAACCCGGTGGTCGGTGCTGCTCGCGTTGGTTACTGGTCAGTCTGCGACGATTCGGCCCCGCAGACGCGGAAAGCGGGTCGGTGCGTGTTGGAAGCAGTGCTCACGGCGGTTGTACTGGGACAACCTCGTGTTGCACTCTTTCTCTGCACAGACACGGCCTGATTGATATGTTCGAGAAGGACGTACACCGCCACGAATGCGGTTGCCCTTCAGGGTTGATTCACTCATATTGTTAATGACCCCCTGGGGAACAAGGACCCGGCAGTTACTCGCCGGAGGTCCCCTCAGTTGCCTCTTGTTGTATTAACGCTTGCAACCGGTGAAAAAGTTCCGCGGGAACCTCGTCACCATCGCTGCAAGAGCGCCTCACCAAGAAGAGAAGACGTTCTTCGAAGTGAAAGGAATCGGCGCACGGAGGGCATTTCCGGAGGTGGTATTCGATCATCGTCCGTCGAACTCCCGTGAGCTCTCCGTCGAGGAACGTGTACACCTCGTTGACGACTTTGTCGCAGTTCATTCTTTGGGCCCTACGAGTCCGTGTTCCTTTGCAAACTCAAACAACCGCTGTTGGAGCGCCTTTCTTCCACGATGAAGGCGCGACATGACGGTCCCGATCGGAACATCAAGGATTTCGGCGATTTCCTTGTATGAAAAACCTTCGACGTCGGCCAACAGGACCGGCAGTCGGAAGTGCTCGGGAAGCGATTCCACCGCCTCTTTGATGTCACTGTCGCCGAAACGTTCGAGCACTTCTTCTTCGGCACTGCGACTCGCTCCCCCGGTGCTGCCCGTTTGGTTGAGCCGCTTGAAGAGGTAGAAATCCTCCAACTCCCCGAGCTCGACCTCCTGGGGACGGCGGGTCTTCTTGCGATACCGGTTGATGTACGTGTTGGTGAGAATCCGGTACAGCCATGCCTTCAGGTTCGTCCCTTCCTGGAACGTGTGATATCCCCGATAGGCCTTGAGAAACGTCTCCTGGACGACATCCTCGGCATCGGCAGGATTGCGGGTCATCCGCAACGCGGCCGAATACAGCTGCGGCGCAAACTGCATGGCATCTTCTTCAAATTTGGCCTGATCGGCCAT
>SHLN01000046.1 GCA_004283105.1 Acidimicrobiia bacterium | reverse complement strand
ATCGCGCATCGCGCTGATAGTGTCAGCTCCGGAATCCCCCACTGCTAGGTGAGGATGATTCCCAGGCTGAGCCCCGTCCCACAGCGGGGCTCAGTCGCGCTTCTTCCAGTCGTTGATGAGGCGGGCCACTTCGGCGGCGGTCACGCCTTCTCGCTCCGCCCAGCGCTTCACCCACCAGAGCGGATCGTACGTGTCGTCGAGACCCTCGATGGGCGCCCCCTCGCCCGGCAGATTGGAGAACTCACCCCGTTCAGCGGCGAGGCGGATCCGGCGCTCGACGATCGACTCACCGGGTCGAAAGTCTTCGGCATCCGCCTCCGGCTGCGTCACAGCAGAGATTCGAGCCCAACGGTGACACCGGGCAACTCGTGTACCCGTCGGATGCCGAGCAGCACTCCCGGAAGGAAGGACCGCCGCTCGGTCGTGTCATGGCGGATCGTGAGCGTCTCGCCGGTACCTCCGAGGATGACCTCCTGATGGGCCACCAATCCGGACAGGCGAACCGAATGAACGGGAACGCCGTCCACCGAGGCACCGCGGGCACCCGGCAGGAGCTCCGTCGAGTCTGCCGTACGGGATTGCGAGGCGGCGTCGGCAATCCGGGCAGCCGTGGCGATTGCCGTCCCGGAGGGTGCGTCTGCCTTCCCGTCGTGATGGAGCTCGATGATCTCGGCCGCCGAGAAATGGGGAGCCGCCTCGGCGGCAAAGCGCATCGCCAGCACCGCCCCGAGCGAGAAGTTGGGCACGATGAGGCAGTTAGGCGGTCCCGCCCCGAAGAGGGCCTCGACCTCGGTGATTCGATCTGTAGTGAAGCCAGACGTGCCGACGACCGCATGCCAGCCTCGCTCACGCCACTGTCCCAGATTCGCCATGACGACATCGGGGTTGGTGAACTCGACCACCACATCGGCCTCGGGAAGGTCGGCCGGATCGGCAATCAGGCCACCGGCCGGGTCGTAGCGACCCACCAGTTCCAGGTCTCCTTCTGCTTCGAGAGCGGCGCACACCATCGACCCCATGCTGCCTGCCGCTCCGGAGACGATGACCCGGGTCATGCCACGAACGGCTCGAGTGAGGCGGCCTCATGCGGGCCGGTGGCGCCGATGACCTTGGGACCGCTCAGGAGTTCCGTCGCCACCCCATGGACATCGTCGAGGGTGACCTCGTCGTACCGGGCGAGGGTTTCGTCGAGGCTGAGATGCTCGAGCCCGGCGATCTCATCCCGGCCGAGGCGGATCATGCGGCTATTGGGGTCCTCTTCACTCAGGGCAAGACTCCCTTGCACATGACCCTTGGCTCGCTCCAGCTCGCCCACGCTGATGCCATCGGCGATGAGCTTCTTGAACTCGTCGCCGATCAGGTGAAGGACCTGTTCGGTCTGAGAAGGAGTCGTTCCTACGTAGACGCCGTAGCCACCCGAGTCGGCATACGGGAACTTGAAGCTGTACACGGCGTAGGCGAGGCCGCGCTGCTCGCGGATCTCTCGAAATAGCCGGGAGGACATGCCACCGCCCATGACGTGGTTGAGAAGCCCGAAGGCGAATCGCCGGTCGTCTCCCCGCTTGAGTCCCTCTCCCCCGATGATGAGGTGGGTCTGCTCGGTGTCTCGATGACGGACGCCTACCCGGGGCTGAAAGGTTGCCGCCGCATGGTCGTGTGAGGACTCGTCGGCATGCCAGTCCCCGAAATGCTCTTCGGCCATCTCGACGAGCGTCGCGTGGTCGAGGCGGCCGGCTACTGCAACCACCGTGGCGGCGGCGTGATACCGCCGGGACCAGAAGCCGTGGATATCGGCGCGGGTCATGTCGGTGATGGAGGATTTCGTCCCCAGGACCGGCCGCTCGAGGGCATGACCCTGCCAGAGGGCCCGCACGAACTCCTCATAGGCAACATCGGTGGGGTCGTCCTCGTTCATGTTGATTTCTTCAAGGACGACATGCTTCTCTGAGTCGATCTCGTGCTGACGGAAGGCGGGTCTGCGCACCATTTCGGCCAGGATGTCGATGCCGAGCGGGAGGTCTTCGTCGCGCAGCCGGGCCCAGTAGCACGTCTGCTCTTTGCTCGTGAAGGCATTGCTGCGACCGCCCACCGCGTCGAACGCTTCGGCGATCTGCTGGGCCGATAGCCGTTCGCTCCCCTTGAAGAGGAGGTGCTCGAGGAAGTGGGCCGCTCCCGCCTCGTTAGGGAGCTCGTCGCGAGTGCCGGCGTCGGCCCACACGCCGAGCGCGACAGACCTGACGTCCGGCATGGAGTCGGTAATGACCCGGAGGCCGTTGGAAAGAGTCGAGAGTTGGTAGTGCATGAGTCGTCCGATGTTAGGAACGATGCGTCGCCTCGCGTGCGTCATATCGGTGAAGCGTCACCCGGCTCCGGGCACGGCGGCGCCATACAGTTGAACACAAAGGATCGAACATGAGTACAAGACGTCTCGGAATCCTCCTCATCGTGGTGGCGCTGGTGGCCGCCGCCTGCGGCGAATCGAACGGCAGCGCCGACCCGACGAGCACCACGGCGCCATCGACGACTACCACTACGACGGCCCCTGCCACGACGACGACAACAACTCCGCCGCCGACCACCACCACCGTGCCGGCGCCCGATCAGTACGTCTCTGCCTACTTCCTCGTCGACGAGGTGACGGGCGAGGGTGGACCGTTCATTAGACCGGTCACCCGCACGATCGAACCGACCACCGCCGTCGGCCGGGCGGCCATCGCCGCACTCATCGATGGGCCGACCGCCGCCGAACAAGCGGGCACACCGGCCATCAGCGGCGGACTGCCCGACGGCACCCAGCTGCTCGGATTGACCGTCGCCGCTGGGGTTGCCCGGGTCGACCTATCCGCCGAGATTGAGAATGTCGGCGGTACGTTCGGCGAAATGGCGGTCCTGGCCCAGCTTGTGTTCACCCTCACCCAATTCCCGACCGTCGATGAGGTCGTTCTCCTCATCGACGGCGTACAAGTCGAGTTCTACGGGAGCCATGGAATGGAGGTGACTCCGTCCCTCACCCGCGATTCATTCCTCGGCGCCGGCCTCGTCGCGGACATCCTCATCGACTCGCCCGCCTGGTTTGCCCAAACGGAGAGCCCGCTCGTGGTCAGGGGCATTGCAAGGGTGTTCGAGGCCGCTGCGGAATGGGCCCTCTACGACAACGACGGCCTGCCGCTCGCTGAAGGCTTCACGATGGCAAGTACCGGCGGACCCGATTGGGGAACCTTCCAGTTCGCCATCCCGTACACGGTCGACACCCCCCAACTGGGAGCGCTGATGATGTGGGAGGAGTCGGCCAAGGACGGGAGCCAGCTGCACCTCGTGGAGCATCCGGTGTGGCTCACTCCCTAAGTCGGCGGTCGACGGTCAACAGTCAACGGCATCAGAAAACGGGACCCGAATGGGTCCCGTTTTCGTTCGACGTTCTGGCCGACGGCCGATGGCCGATTGCCGATGGCCGATTGCTACTCCATGCCCTTCAGTTCGCGGCTGGCGCCACCTGAGTCATCTGATCCACCGAGGGCGGGGATGCGCAGCACCTGCCCGGGGTAGATGAGATCCGGATCCTTCAGCATCGGCTTGTTGGCCTCGAAGATCTCCGGGTACTTCATCGCATCGCCGTAGAACTCCTTGGCGATCTTGGAGAGCGAGTCGCCCGACACAACGGTGTAGAACTTCGACTTGGCCTTCTCGATGGCCTCGAGCCGGGCCTTCTCGCGCTGTTCATCGGCGAACACTTCACCCCGGGTCTTCACTCGCATTTGATCGTCGACCTGGCCGACACCTTCGGTGTTGCCGATGGTGAGGACGACCCGCTCGCGGGTGGCCTCGTCATCGACCGCGCCGGTCACAGTGGCCTTGCCATCATCGAACTGGATGTCGAGATCGTCGACCTCGAAGCCCATGCTCTTGACGTGCCGCTCGAGCTCGAAGCTCTTCTTGACCTCGGCTACGTGCTCTTTCTTCTCGGCGGCTTCCTTGCGGTCGGCGGCGGCGGCAGCACCCTTGGCGCGTGCGGCGGCGGCAGCGGCAGCCTTGTCGGCGGCCTCCTGCGCTTCTTCGGACGTTGATTTGCCGATCCCGATCTTGGCTCCTGCATTCTTGACGAAGTCAAACAGACCCATTGGTTTCCCTTCTCCTTGGGTTTTTCGATCCTACCCAGCTAGGACACACGAGCCCTCCGCGGAGTTCCCCTATTTCGGATCCCTGAGCGGCAGCCGGATCGTGAACGTAGATCCGGCGCCGAGTTCGCTCTCCACCTCGACCGACCCGCCGTGCTGTTCGGCCACATGGCGGACGATGGCCAAGCCGAGGCCGGTCCCTCCGGTGTCACGCGTTCGAGCATCGTCGACCCGGTAGAACCGCTCGAAGATGCGATCGCCGTCGCGTCGGGGAACGCCGATCCCGGTGTCTGAAACGGCGATCACTGCCATGCTCCCGGCCAGCTTGGTTGAAACGGTCACTCTGCCACCGGCGGGCGTGTAGGCGAGCGCATTGTCGAGCAGGTTTCTGACCGCCAGCCGGACGTCCTTGCGGTTGGCGCGGACGATGATCCGTGCAACGTCGAGAGTCAGGTCGATGCCGGCGACGGCGGCCCGGTCACCCACGCGATCAACTTCTTTCGCCGCCAGCCGGGCAAGGTTCACGTCCTGGAACTCGGGCACTTCCGACTCGACACGTGAAAGGTCGAGCAGGTCCTTCACCATCTGCGAGAGCCGCACAGAGGTGGCGTGCACCTGGCGAGCGAACCGCTGAGCCGCTTCGGGGTCATCCTCAATCGCCCGCACGAGCGTCTCGGCGGCAGCTTGAATCGAAGCCACCGGCGTCTTGAGCTCATGAGAGGCGTCGGCCACGAAGTCGCGCCGCATCTCTTCGACTTTTCGCCGATCGGTCACGTCGCGCACCACCACCATGACGCCGTTTCCATCGAGTGGCCTCGCACCGGCCTCGATCCACCGCGGCGGGCTCTCCCGCTGAAAGACCTTCTCAACCGGACCGTCCGCAGCCCGCTCGACGAGATCGATGAGCGCACTCGGCTTGAGGCGCTCGAGCACGTCGGGCAACGGTGCCCCGAGGAGCTTCGCTGAGGCGGGGTTCCGGTACACCACCCGTCCGTCGCGTACGAGGAGCACGCCGTCGGGCAGGGCGCCGAGGAGTGCCTCTGTATCGGGAGCGGTATCAGTCATCGACGAACTTGTAGCCCAGACCGCGCACGGTGATCAGGTATCTCGGGGCTTTGGGGTTCGGCTCGATCTTCTTGCGGACCCGCTTGATGTGGACGTCGAGCGTTTTCGTGTCACCGAAGTAGTCCATTCCCCACACCTCGGTGATGAGCCGATCACGCGTCATGAGCATTCCGCGGTTGCGCAGAAAGGCGGCGAGGAGCTCGAATTCGCGCGGGCGCAGCTGCACCGGCTCACCATCGACGCTCACCTCGTGCCGACCGACATCGAGCTTGACGGGTCCCCCGGTAAGGACCTCCTCGTCGAGGTTCGGAGTGCCCGACTCCATCTCGTGCCGCCGGAGATTGGCGCGCACACGAGCAAGCAGCTCTCGCATGGAAAACGGCTTGGTCACATAGTCGTCGGCTCCGAGCTCGAGACCGGTGACCTTGTCGGCCTCTGAATCTCGGGCCGTGATCATGATGATCGGCACGTCCGAATCGGCCCGCATCATCCGGCACAAGTCGAGCCCGGAGATCTCCGGCAGCATGACGTCGAGCAACACGAGTGACGGGTCCTGCTCCTTGAACTTGCGCAGCCCCGAGTTGCCGCCGAGGGCTACATCGACCTCGTATCCCTCCAGCTCCAGGTTGTACTTGATGGAATCTGCGAGCGGCTCCTCGTCTTCGATGACGAGGACCCGCACGTCAGTCATGGTGCGAGGCGTCGGTGAACTCGCGGAATTCGCCGGTCAGCAGGAAGGCGATCTGCTCGGCAACGTCGACCGCGTTGTCGCCGGCTCGCTCGAGGGTTCGCGAGACGACCATCATGCGGACACCCCACTCGAGGAGATCGGTCTCTTCGGCGAACTTGACCACTTTGCGCACCATCTTGCGATTGAGCCGGTTGACCGGCCGGTCCATTTCCGGGAGTTCTAATGCGCTCTCGAGGTCCCTGGAAGTGAACGCCTCCATGACCGTGCGAACCATCGAGGCCACCATGTCGCCCATTTCTTGAAGATGACTGATGACTGTCGGATCGTGCGGGAGACCTTGCGATAGCTCGGTGATCTTGGCGATGGTGACGGCGAGATCGGCGATCCGTTCCAGGTGCGAGTTGACGTGAAGGATGACCGACATGAGCCGGAGATCGATGGCAACAGGCGTTTGCAGTGCCATGGTCGCCAGCCACCGCTGGTGAACTTCAAGATAGAGGTCGTCGACGACGTCGTCCTTATCGATGACCCCTTGGGCCGCCTCGAAGTCGGACGCGACGAGCGCTGCGACAGAATCGGAGATCATCTGGCCGGCATGCTCGCCCATGAGGACGAGGTCATGCTCGAGCCGCTCCAACTCGTCGTGGAAGTGAGTGCGCAGCTCCGTCATCCGAACCGCCCGGTGATGTAGTCCTCTGTTTGCTGCACGCGGGGCCGTGTGAACAGCTCGTCGGTCGGTGAGTACTCGACCAGGTATCCCGTCCGCTGGCCGGTGGCGTCCAACTCAACGTTGAAGAAGGCGGTCTTGTCCGACACCCGGGCGGCCTGTTGCATGTTGTGGGTGACGATGATGATCGAGTAATGCTGCTTGAGCTTGATCATGAGCTCCTCGATTCGAAGCGTAGCGATCGGGTCGAGCGCCGAGCAGGGCTCGTCCATCAGCACCACGTCGGGCTGGATGGCGATGGCCCGGGCGATGCAGAGCCGCTGCTGCTGGCCGCCGGACAGCGAGAGCCCGCTGTCGTTGAGCTTGTCCTTGACTTCGTCCCACAGAGCAGCCTCTGTGAGGGCTTGCTCCACCACTTCGTCCATGGCCTCCTTGCGGCCCTTGAAACCGTTGATCTTCACACCCCAGGCGACGTTGTCGTAGATCGACTTGGGGAACGGGTTGGGCTTCTGAAAGACCATTCCAATCCGGCGCCGGATCTCGACCGGATCGACCTCCGGGTCGTAGATGTCCTCACCGTGGTAGAACACCTCGCCATCTACCCGAGCCGATGGGATGAGGTCGTTCATCCGGTTGAGTGAGCGCAGCACCGTCGACTTGCCACAGCCCGATGGGCCGATGAGGGCGGTGATCTCGTTGAACGCGAAGCTGAGGGAGACATTGCCGACGGCTCGGAAATCCCCGTAGAACACATCCATGTCCGAGGTGCGGATGACACCGTTTACGTCGTGTTCGTAGGTCCGGTCGACATCATCGTGCTCGGCCGCGACGGGATTGTCGGCCGGAGCTCCATTGTCTGTGGGGATCGCCACCACCGCCTCTCGTTGCGTGTCACTCGTCACGTTATTCTCCTTGAGTACTTGTTTCTGAGTATCACTGCCGCACCGTTCAGGATCAGCAACAGCAACAGCAACGTGAGGCTGGCTGCGGCGGCGAGGTGTTGCCACTCGGGCTGCGGCAGTGACGTCCATTGGAAGATCTGGATGGGCAGGGCCGTGAACTGCGAGAATGGCCCCGACGGACTCTGGGTAATGAAGCTGGCAGCGCCCACCAGAATGAGGGGGGCCGTCTCACCGATCGCCCGTGCCACCGCCAGAATCGTCCCCGTGAGGATGCCGGGAATGGCGACCGGAAGCACCTGGCTTCGAACCGTCTGCCACTTGGTAGCGCCGAGCCCCATGCCCGCCTGACGAAGCGACCCCGGAACGGCCCGCAGTGCCTCCTGAGAACTGATGATCACGACGGGAAGCGTCAACAGTCCCAGGGTCAGTCCGGCTGCGAGGACCGTCCGGCCATTGGGTGCCCCGGTACCAAAGAGGGATCCTGAGGTTATGGGTTCGAGCGCCCGGACGAGCACAGCCAGTCCGAGCATGCCGTAGATGATCGATGGGACGCCGGCGAGATTGTTGATATTGGTTTGAATCAGATCGTTGAGACGGGTCGGCTTGGCGAACTCCTCCAGGTAGACGGCCGCGCCGACGCCCACCGGCACGGCAAAGAGCACGGTCACGGCAACGAGCCAGATCGAGCCGAGGACCGCGGTCCGAATCCCGGCAATCTCTGGGGTGGCACTGGCAGGACTAGTGATGAAGCTCCAGCTGAACCACGCCCGCCACTGGAATCGCACCTGGTCGAACGTGTAGTCCGGGTACTTCTCCGGGTTCACGGCGAAGTCGCGAGCCACCTCCTCCTCGAAGGCCGCCGGGTTGAGCAGCGATTCCACCATCCCGCTGACGGCAATGATGTCGGGCTCGATTACCTGCTCTTGCACGAGCAGCGAGACATTCCCGGCGTCGCGGGCCGACGAGGTACATCCCGGGGCAGGATCATCGGACGCGCACAGCTCATCCCAACTCGCCTGTGGCTCGAACACGAGGCGATCCTCATAGAAGCGCTGTTCCCGCTCCAGCCGTCGGCCAACGTTGCGGTTGATGCCGGCTTGTAGCGCGGTCACCAATTCGTCCTTGCCGAGATCACCGAAGCTTGTCGTCGCCGGGTCGAGGCCGGCGAGAACGACGCCTTCTTCGGGCTCGACCTGATTGACAGTGGCCACGTTGCCGAACGAGTCGTCGATGATCGTAAAGAGGAGGATGCTGAGCCCGAGCACGGCGATCGTGAGCATCAGCAGAAGGAACATTTGCACCACCCACGCCCGGCGCGTGCGCTTGCTGAGAAGCCCGGCGTATTCATCGGGAGTCGGAAAGTGCTCCTGAACCGGCCGCTCCGGCGCCTCAATGCTCATCAGTCATACTCCTGCCGGAAGCGCTTCACGATCCGCCTGCTCAACGAGTTGAGGCCGAGCGTGATGACGAACAGCGTCAGACCGATCGCGAAGATCGAGTTGTAGTCGATGGTGTCGTAAGAAATGTCGCCGCTAGCGGTGATGGCGATGTAGCCGGTCATCGTCTGGGCTGCTTCGAACGGGCTGAGGATGTACCCGAACACGGAGTCGCTGCCGAGGTTGAAGTTTCTCGGCGAGGCTCCGGCAGCGAGGGTCACGACCATGGTCTCTCCGACTGCCCGGGACATGCCGATGACGATGCCCGCCGCGATGCCCGACAACGCGGCCGGGACCACCACCCGCAGCGACACTTCGAGCTTGGACGCCCCGAGACCGTACGCAGCCTGGCGCAATGAACTGGGCACCGCCGACATGGCGTCTTCGGCGAGGGAACTGATGAGCGGAACGATGAGCAGGCCGACCACGATGCCGGCCGACAGCACGTTGAAGAAGCCGACGACGCTGGTCCCGAAGATGTCCCGGAGAATCGGTGTGACAAAGGTGATTGCAAAGAAGCCGAATACCACGGTGGGGATGCCGACGAGGACTTCCAGCAGCGGCTTGAAGAACCCCCGTACCCGGGGGCTTGCGTACTCCGAAAGGTAGATCGCCGATGCCAACCCGATCGGGACCGCCACGAAAAGGGCGATGACCGTGATGAGCATTGTGCCGAGAATGAGCGGCCAGATGCCGAAGTTCTCTGCCTGAGGCTGCCAGACCGTGCTGGTGAAGAACTGCCCGACGGAAACGACCTCGTCGGTGAAGAAGAGCAGCGATTCTTTGCCCAACTCCCAGAGGATCCCCACCGTGACGGCGATGGAGATGGCGCCGGCGAAGAAGAGGGATCCGATGATGACGCGTTCGCCGGGCCGCCGCCGCTTCTTGAGCTGCTCCTTCATGTTGTCAACGGCGCCCAGCTTCAAGGCCATCGGTCTCGTCAGCTCCCGTCTCTCTCGTGTGTGCCCGGCGGAGCGAGCCCCTGCCGGCTGCACCGGCAGTGACCTGCTTTTCGCGCTCTGTAGTTAACCAGAATCAGAAACCCGCCGCCGCCGCGATTGCATCGGCGGCTTCCTGCAGTTTCTCGTCGGGAGCAGGGAAGTACCCAACCTCACCGATCACCTCGTTGACGTTATTGAGGTAGTAGGCGATGAACTGGGCAACCTGTGGCTTCTCAGCAACGATCCCCGCATCGGTGTACATGAACAGCGGCCGGCTGATCGGGTAGGTGTCGGCGTTGACCGACTCGATCCCGGGGGAAACGCCGTCGACTGCCACCGCCTGCAAGATGTCGGCGCTGTTCTGGAAGAACGCAAAGCCGAAGTAGCCGATTGCACAGGTCGAGCTCAAGTCGCCCTCGGTGCACCCGTCCTCCGACACGCCCTTGACGGTGATGTTGTCGTCCTCACCGACGATCTCCGCCACACCCGACACCAGGATGGGCGGCGGGTCTGCTTCGTCGAAGACCACCTCGTTGAAATAGTCGAATGTTCCCGAATCAGCGCCCGGCGAGAAGGTCTTGATGGGGTGCGTCGGGAAACTCGGGTTAACCGAGTCCCAGGTGGCGCCGGCCGGAGCCGAGAATGCCGTGGCGATCTCGGCAAGCGTCAGCTCCTGGGCGAAGTAATTGGTGCTGCTGATGACGACCGACAACGCGTCGGTTCCCACCCGGATCTCGATCGGATCCCGGCCGATCGCTGCGCATGACTCCCGCTCCGAATCCTTGATCGGTCGACTGGCGTTCGAGATGTCGGATTCACCGCTCACGCAGAATCGCTCGAAGCCGCCGCCCGACCCGACCGATTGAATGGCATACTCCGGCCCGCCTTCATCGATCAACTTGGAAACAAGTGCGGTCGACAACGGGAAGACGGTGGAAGACCCGGCGATACCGATGTCACCGGACGGGATGTCAAAGGGATCGATGATCGGGAGACCCCATTGCGAAACGTCGCCTGTCGTCGCCGTCGTCGTGGTGGTGACAGACCCCGACCCGTCGGTGCCGGCCGTCGTGTCACTCGAGTCATCCCCGCCGCAGGCGGCAGCGACCAGCCCCAGAACGGCAATCAGGGCAATCCAGGCCCTCTTGCGTATCAACAATGTGCCTCCTCAAGAAGTGTTCGGACCACGGGCGCGGCGCCCGGTCGTACGCGAAGTTAGGCGGTGCAAGTGACGGGATTCACGAACTCAGGTAACCGGAAGGTAAACGTTTCGAACCACCAGGAACTCCCATTTAGAGGAGGTTTTCGCGCTCCTAATCGGGCTGCAGGCCCTGCGGGCGCTCCCACTCCGGCCCGGCTGCCAGCAGCGCCTGAACGAGATCGAGCACCCGACGGTTGATTTCGTCCCTGATCCGGCGAACCGTCGCAAGATCCTTGCCGGCCGGGTCTTCCAACTCCCAGTCGAGGTACTGCTTGCCCGGGTAGATGGGACAGGCGTCTCCGCATCCCATCGTGATGACGACGTCGGAGGCCTGCACAGATTCGTTCGACAGCAGCTTGGGGGTGCGACCTGCGAGATCGATCCCCAACTCGGCCATCGCTTCGACGGCCATCTCGTTGATCTGGTCCGCAGGCTCACTCCCTGCCGACAGGACATCGATCATGCCCAGGCCGTGCATTTCTGTGAGGGCGGCGGCCATCTGGCTGCGGCCGGCGTTGTGCACGCACACGAACAGGACTGATGGTCTTTCGCTCACGACGACACCCTAGGACTCGTCGATCTCAGGCCGTCTTCGCAGCCGCTTGTCGGCCCCGCGCCGGCGCTTGTCACGAATCCGAGCATTGTGAGCCGAGCGCGGAGCCCGGGTGGCCACGCGGCGCCGGCGCTCCCGGAGGGCCTGCTCGAGGAGATCGGCCATGCGACGGCGGGCCATCTGCCGGTTGCGCCACTGCGACCGGGACTCTCCGGCCGTGACGGAGACGACCCCACTCTTGATGCGCGCGCCGAGCGCGCTGCGCAGGCGCTCCTTGGCCTCGGGATCGAGCGCACTGCTCGCCGTGAGATCCCACTCGAGCTGAGCCCGGGTGGCATTGCGGTTGGCATGCTGGCCACCCGGCCCGCCCGGAGTGGAAAACGACCAGCTCAGTTCCCCTTCGGGAATCGTAAAGGTGTCACCAACGGGGAGATCCATGAGCACAACGTAGTCCCTCGTCCTTCGTCCCTCGTCCCTCGAAGGACGAAGGTCAAGGGTCGAAGGTCGGTTCGAGTCATCGTGCGCTCCGGCAAACGCGAACCTCGACTCACAATGCCCCACTATCGTGAACCACTTATGCGCGACCGCAGCCAAACCGTCCTCGCCGACATTCTCCCGCCCGAAGAGCGGGTCATCGAAGCGGTGGTGGCTCGCTATCAGCGGGTGGCTCCGGCGGTGACCCGTTTTGCCCGCACCCTCAGCAAGAACGAGGAGCTGCACGTACGGCTCGGATCCGAGGCCGCCAGCCGGCCGGGTGAGGTGGTGCTCGATCCCCGGCTGTTTCAGGCTGCCTACAGCCGCAGCGCGCCGGTGACGCCGGCCGAAGTCGCGCTCGCCTCCGCTCTGCACGAAGTCGTTCATCTGGCCGTCACGGACTTCGAGGAGCAGCGCCCGATCCCGGCCGAGTGGCTCCCCGAAGACGCCGATGAGATAGCCGAGGACCCGGTTCCCCTGCTCGACGCACTCGCCGAGGCGGGCGGCCCTGCCGCCGAAGCGCTCTTCCTCGCCCTGGAAGATGCCCGCCAGGAGATGGCCCACCTCTCGGCTTATCGCGGAGCGCAATCGGTACTCGAAGACATGTACGTGGCGGCGTCGCCCGACGCCCTCGCCCACGCGAGGCCGCTTGGCCAGTTCGCCCTTGCCTGCTTTCTCATAGTCGGCGAATACTCTGAGCGGGACCGCCTGCAGAAACAGGTGGAGCCCCACGTGGCTGCCGCCCTCGACGACGCCATGGCCTTTCTCGACGGTGTGCGCGAGGCGACCGACGTGTGGGAGGTGGCGGGCCGGGCACTGCAGCTCCTCCAGGTAGCCCGTCTGCACGGCCTGTTGACCGAGGTGTCGGGCAACCGGATGATCGGAGACGAGGAGCAGGCGGCCGAGAACGACCGGGACTCCATCGCCGAGGGTGTCGACCGGGTTCGTCTCACGAGCCCGATCTTGCAGGACGTCGAGAGCTACGACGAGACGATGGAGGCAACGGCGGGCGACTCCGACACCGAAGGCGACTCCGAGGCGGGCGGCGACCCGTCGACCGAGCAGCTCATCCGGGTATCCGAGGCCCCGCTCGTGTATCCCCCCATCGGTCAGGGCGGCAAACTGGTCCTCGGCCAGTTTCCCGACCGCTTCCGGCAGTACGCCCTGGAAGGACGGGAATCGCTCGACCGGGCCGCTCGATCCTGGGGCGTGGCCCAGCGTCACATCTCCGGAGAGTTGTGGCCGCTCTTCATCGCCAATCA
>SHLN01000045.1 GCA_004283105.1 Acidimicrobiia bacterium | reverse complement strand
CTGGTTTCCCTCCCCGGGAGGAGGGGTCGGCTGCGCCGATCCTCAACCGGAAGAACCTGCGGTGCCATCCGGCCTGATGCACGAAACCGGTAGCTCAATGGACCCGGCGACGGCGAGCGCCCGCCTCGGATTCCTTCTAGTCGTTCTCGACAACGGGGCGGCGGGTGCTCCCGAGCCAGGCGCACCCGCCGACCTCTCATGGATAGACGGGGCTGGTCCTCAACGCGATCCCGTCCAGCACCGACTCGACGGTCGCATTCGCCTGGTCCTGACCGCCAGGGCCGGGGGCGACGAACACGATCAACGGCAGCCCGTCGGGATGGTCGATGACGTAGATCCGTTCGCTCGTCCCGGCCTCAACGACCTTGTCGCCCTGGGCCCGGCCGGTCAGCCGCATCACGGCTCCGCTCTGCGTCCACTCGATGTCGTAGAACTGTGCCGTCACGCTTCCTAGCTGAACCTCACCCTGATCCGCGATGGTTGCGAAACCAGCAGTCGTCAGCCATGGCTCGAAGCCACCGAGGCCGGGTAGGGGCACAGGTGCGGTGACGGCGCTCTCGCCCAGGGGCACTCCAGGAGCTGCGTACAGCAGCGGGGATACGACCTCGAGCATCGTCTCGTCCACGGCCGACAACACCGTTGACCCGACCGAGGACGCATCCACACCAACTGAGGCACTGGCGTCGGCGAAGAGACTGAACAGGCGTGTCGTTCTGTCGAAACGGTTCTCGCCATCCTGTAGCACGACGCCGTCCGCAGCGGTTACGTCGTTGATCCGGGTCACGCCGGCATCCAGTGGCTCCACGGCCGGTTGAACCATGGCCGCATCCGCGTTGATGCTTGCGAGATAGGCGCCACATTCCGGAGTCCTTCCAAGACCGGCGAGGAAATCCGGGTCGGGGCACGCTGCGGCGAACGCCTCTCCGTCGTACACCTGGCCGTAATAGAGGTACTCGAAGCTGAACTGGGTGGCCGGGAACTGCCATCCGAGGAACGACTCGTCGGTCTCCCGGTATTCGAAGATCATTGTGAGTGTCGTATCGCCAATCCGATCACCCACTGCTGCCCCTGTCGTTACCTCACACGCATAGAACTGCGGATCGTCTGGGTTCTCGAGACCACAGGGCGCGGCGGCGGCCACCCAGCCGGTGGCGACCAGGAATTCGGCGTCGGCGCCCTGTCCGAGCAACTCATTGGCGGAAGCGGTGTCGTCGTCTACAACTGCCGCCAGGAACGCATCAAGTCGACCCTCTGGCGTTTCCGGGATCGTCGCTGGTGGCGGCGTCGTCGGAGTCTGCGTCGAGCTGGTGGTTGAAGGGTTGGTGGTGGTCGGCGTCTCTGTCGTAGCGGGAGGCCCCGGATCGCCGGGGGGTGAACCCGTAATCAGGGCGATCACGACACCCACCACTAACACCGTAACGAAGGCGGCGCTGGCGATCCATGCCCTCCGGAATGGTCGGGATGTGCTCGGGGGTCTTGCCAGCGGTCGTTCTCGGGTTTGCATTGTTGCTGTCCTCTCGTCGATCTCCTGGAGGACTGCGGCGGCCGAATGCAGACCGCTTGGCATGGCGGCATCACCCGGGATCGGGTCGAGCGCCTTCACTTGACGGAGCAGTTCGGTTGTCACGCGTCACCTCCCTTCCTGATCGCACGGGGACGGGTACTTGTACGTCTTCGTTCGATGGCGCGCTCGAGACGCGCCATGGAGCGCGCCATGCGCTTCTCGGCTGCCGATAACGAGATGCCGAGCACGGATGCGATCTGGGGGGCGGTCAGCTCCTCCCAGGTACGCAACCGGATGACCTCCCGGTCGGCGTCGCTCAGGGATTCGAGCGCGTCGGCGACCTCGCGGTACTCGGCCTTCTGCACGACCTGGACCTCGGGACCGGGCGTCACCTGGTCGTCGGCCAGTTGTGCCCGCACCGCAAGTCGGCCCGCTCTACGGCGGGACCGACCTGCGTTCCGAACCGCGTTGCGGGCGACACCGATCAGCCAGGGCAAAGCCGCGTCACCTCGAGGGACCTCACCCAGTCGACGCCATGCCACGAGAAATACCTCCGAAACTGCATCATTGGCCTCCTCCTGACCGAGCCTTCGAGCGCAATAGCGCTGCACTTCCACGAAGTGGTCGTCGAAGATCCTGCGGAACTCGATGTTGTTGCTCGGGGACTGAGCCATTACCACTCCCACGGGGACGTACGTCTCTCAATGTCCGGAAACCCTCGCATCCGGACAGGGCAATTCAAGTGTCCGGGTTGCGAGCGCGCTGGACATGTCTGTTCGATGCAGGAACCGGTTCCCGCACGGGGACGAGACCGGGGGCGGGCGACGAGCTCGCCCCCGGCCTCATGACATGCCGGTGCGGTGCAGACGTCGTCGCAGCAACGATCCAATCGCCGAGCGCGTCGGACCGCGTCTGGAATCCCCGGGGGAGAAACACGCAAGGGACGAGGGACGAGGGACGAGGGTCGAGGGACGACGGGGGACGGGCAACGGGCAACGGGCAACGGGCAACGGGTACTCTCTCCCCCACTGTGAGCTACCAACCCGCCTACGAGGGCATCGATGAGGCTGAGTACCGGAAACGGATTCGGGCCTGGACGATGTATGACTGGGCCAACTCGGCGTTTGCCACCACCATCCTCGCCGCCGTCCTGCCGATCTACTACAGCCAGGTAGCCGGCGACACCCTCCCCTCGGCCGCCGTCGCCACCGCCTACTGGACCGCCGGGCTCAGCATCGCCCTCTTCATCGTCGCCATCATCTCACCCATCCTCGGAACGATCTCCGACATCCGCCGCGGCAAGAAGAAGTTCCTGTCGGTCGCGGTGGGGTTCGGCGTCGTCTCAACCGGCCTGCTCGTCTTCGTAGGGTCCGGTGATTGGCTCCTCGCCTCCATCCTCTTCATCGTCGGCCGGGTTGGGTTCGGCGCTGCCAACGTCTTCTACGACGCCCTCCTCCCCCACGTTGCCCGGGAAGAGGATCAGGACAGGGTGTCGACCCGGGGCTACGCCATGGGATACCTGGGCGGGGGCCTGCTCCTGGCCGTCAACGCGGCCATGATCTTCATCGTCGGACCGGAGGGAGGCGCCCGGCTGTCGTTCCTATCGGTGGCGGTGTGGTGGGCGGTGTTCTCCATCCCGATCATGCGCCGGGTCCCCGAACCGCCCTCAGATACTGAAGAGTTAGCCGAGGGCGAGTCAATACTGTCGGTCAGCTTCGGGCGGCTCAAAGAAACCCTGGCCCAGATCCGGCGCTTCAAGGAGCTGTTTCGCTTCCTCATCGCCTTTCTCATCTACAACGACGGCATCGGCACGATCATCGGGGTGGCCGCCATCTACGGGGCCGAGCTCGGCTTCGGCGCCACCGAGCTCATCCTCGCCCTCCTCCTCGTCCAGTTCGTCGGGATCCCCTTCGCCCTCATCTTCGGCCGCATCCCCGACCCGACCGAGAAGCGCCGCCGGGCGTTCCTGGCCTTCATCGCGTTCAATGCGATTGCCCTTCCCCTGGTGGGAGGCATCGGTGCGCGGGTGCTCGATGCCGACACGGTCGGCCGACCGGGGGCTCCGTTTGAGACATCGGGCGAGTTCGTCGGCGAGGGCGAGTACGGCACCGACTCGTTTGGCGTGCTTCCCCCCGGCGCCTGGGACCTCCGCTCGCAGGACGATCTCGGCACCGGTGCTCGCCGGGACTACGGGTTCACCGATGCCATCAACAGCCAGCTCCGGTTCACGTTCACCGGTCGCGAGGTCGAGGTGACGTACCGCGCCGGTCCGGACGGAGGCAGCTATGCCGTGCTCGTCGACGGCCTCGAGCCGACCGATATCGACGGATTCACGATCGACGACTACGAGCCGGACGAAGCTGAGCCCACCGGCGAGGATGGTCTGACCATCGACGGGTACAACAGCAAGGAGCGGTTCGAAGAGGTCGCCCGCATCGACGTTGGTGCCCCGGGTGAGCACGAGCTCATCCTCGTCAGCCTCAGGAATCTCGATCGCGAGCGCTCCGGCACGGTTATGGCGATCGGCCAGATCGAGGTGCTCGACCCCACCCGCACCTCGAGTCTCGGCGCCATTCTCGGGCTGCTCGTCATCATCGAGCTCATCGGCCTCGGCTTCGCCTTCGGGCCCGGCAAACGTCTTGTCGGCGGGTTCATCGACCGGTTCGACACCAAACACACGATCCTGCTCTCCCTCTTCGTATATGCGGTCATCGCCGTGTGGGGATTCATCCTCAACGCCGTCATCGAGTTCTGGTTCCTCGCCTTCATGGTTGCCACCGTGCAGGGAGGCAGCCAGGCCCTCAGCCGAAGCCTCTACGCCTCGATGTCGCCTACCTCCCAGAGCGGGGAGTTTTTCGGGTTCTTCTCGATCATGTCGAAGTTCTCGGCGCTCATCGGACCGCTTGTGTTCTTCGTGGCGGTACAGGCGTTTGGATCCAGCCGGCCAGCGGTCCTGGCCATCATCGTGTTCTTCATCGCCGGTGGCCTGCTGCTCAACCGGGTCGACGGCGAGGAGGGCCGCAGGGGGGCGCGCGCCGCCGACGCCGGCACCCTCGGCGACTAGCCGATCCCAGGAGCTGCCATGGCGGTGGACCACGCTCGGTGACCGTCTACCATGAACATTGGAGTAGCTGAGAGGGCCATACGGGTGGGGCGGAGAACAGCAGGGCTCACACGAGCCGAGTACAACAAACGCGTGCGGGCCTGGTCGTTCTACGACTGGGCCAACTCGGCGTTTGCCGTCGTCGTCCTGGCGGCCGTCCTTCCGACCTACTTCGTTGACGTTGCCGGGACGAGCCTCGACAGCCCTCAGACGGCCGCCGCCTACTGGGCCGTCATCATCGCCATCAGCCTCGTGCTGGTAGCCGTGCTCGCTCCCATCGTCGGCACGATGAGCGACGTCATGCGAGGCAAGAAGTATCTGCTGGCCTTCTTCACGTTGGTCGGGATCGTGGCCACCGCCAGCCTCTTCTTCGTCAGTACCGGCGACTGGCAGCTTGCCGGCGGCCTCTTCATCGTCGGCCGGCTCGGATTCGGGCTGGCCAACGTCTTCTACGACAGCCTTCTCCCCCACGTCGCAGTCGAAGAAGACCAGGACCGGGTCTCGACTCGAGGATATGCCTTCGGCTACCTCGGTGGTGGCCTGCTGCTCGTGATCGCCGTCGGACTCATCCTCACCCTTCCGGACGAGAACAACCAGGGCGTGCGCTGGGCCTTCGTGGCCGTCGCCGCATGGTGGGCCGTGTTCTCCATCCCCATTCTGCGCCGGCTTCCCGAACCGCCCGCCGCCGCTGCCAAGCTCGCCAGGGGCTCATCGGTGATCGGCACGAGCTTCGGGCGGCTCCGCAGCACGTTCCGGAACATCCGCACCTATCGCGAGCTCACCAAGTTCCTCTTTGCGTTCCTCCTCTACGACAACGGCATTGGCACGGTCATCGCCCTCGCCGTGGTCTATGGAGCCGAGCTCGGATTTGGGACCCTCGAGCTGGTCGGGGCGCTCGTACTGGTCCAGTTCGTCGGCATCCCGTTCACGCTCATGTTCGGCGCCGTCACCGACGGGCAATCACGGCGCCGGGGGCAGATCCTCACCCTCCTCATCGTGAACATCGTGGCCGTCCCTGCCCTCGGGATCACCGCAGCGCACACGCTTGATCGCGACACGGTGGGCCGCCCGGATCCGGCCTTTCAATCGACCGGGCAGTTCGTCGGTGAGGGGGAATACAACTCGACGATCAGCGCCTTCACGCTGACCGGCGACTGGCGAGTCATCGGCCAGGATGATCTGCCCGCCGGCGCCCGATCCGACTACGTCGCGGCCGGCGCGGCTGGCGCTCGCATCGATATTCCCTTCAACGGTCAGCGCATCGAGCTCAATCACTCCGAGGGCGCCGACCATGGAATCTGGACTGTGCTCATGGATGACGCACCGCTCCTGGAGGACGGCGAACCGGTGGTGATCGACGCCTACCGACCAACCGTGCGATTCGAGGTTCCGGAAGCGTTCGAGGCCGATACCGAAGGCCCCCATACGCTCAGCCTCGTCAGCTCCCCGGTGTCCAACCCAGAGTCAATCGGAAATGTCATTGCCGTTGGCCAGATCGAAGTCCTGCCACCGGTCCGCTCCTCCGATCTCGGCTTCATCCTCGGATCGCTCGGTGCCGTGCTGGCAGCATCGCTGATCGCCGCCGCCCTGTTCGGCCGCCGCCTCAACCGGCTGGCCGGCCGGCTCGACTCGAAACGAACCATCCTTCTCACGCTGGCCGTCTACACCGGGATCGCCGTCTGGGGATACTTCCTCGACACGGTCATCGAGTTCTGGTTCCTGGCCTGGGCCGTCGCCATCGTGCAGGGAGGAAGCCAGGCGCTCAGCCGGAGTCTGTACTCGAACCTGGCCCCGGCCTCACAGAGCGGGGAGTTCTTCGGCTTCTTCACCGCCGTTGCCCGCTTCGGGGCCGTCATCGGACCGCTCCTGTTCGCAGGCGCTGTCGCGGTCTTCGGGAACAGCCGCCCGGCGGTTGCCAGTCTCGCCGTGCTGTTCATCCTCGGCGCAATTCTCCTGGCGAGGGTGGACGTGAATACCGGCCGGATCACCGCCGGGTTCCACGATCAGACGGCCCTCAGCTATCCCCGTCACGTGGAGGGGGGTCTCGAGAACTACGGCCGGCCTAGCTCACTGCCAGAAGCCCCGCAGGGCTTCCGTGAACGCATCCGGGCGCTCGATCGGACCGAGGTGACCGGCCCCCGGGACGACGAAGAACTCTGATCCCGGAATCGCCGAGGACATCTCATGGGAGTCCAGCGGGGGAATGAGAGCGTCCTCCTCGCCCGACATGACGAGGGTTGGCACGCTGATGGTGGCCAGCAACTCGGTGCGGTCCGGTCGCGCCGCCATGCCGCGCAAGGATCCGACAATCGTCTCGACCGGCGAGCCTTCCACCATCGTCCGAAGCCGGGCCGCAGCGGTCAGGTCGTGGGCGGGTGCGAGCAGCGCTCCAACGAGTTTGCCGGCGAGCGCGGCCCGACCGTCGCTCACCACTGCCTGCGCCTGAGCTTCCCGCCCGGCCCGGCCCTCTTCGGAGTCGGCTCCGGCCTTCGTGTTTGCCAGGACGAGTGAACGGATAGCCGCCGGATACATCTCCCACAGGGCGAGGGCGATATACCCCCCCATCGACAATCCGACGATGTCGGCCTGTTCGTACTCGAGCGCTTCGATCAGACCGGCGACATCGTCGGCCAGACCGTCCATGGTGAGTGGCGCGCCCGTCACGCGTTCAGACATGCCATAGCCGGGCAAGTCGATGGCCACGACTCGCCGGATATCGGACAATCCGGCCAGCTGGTCGAGCCACAGGGTGTGATCGAGCGGGTAGCCGTGAATGAGCACGGCCAGCGGACCGCTCCCCGTCTCGGCGTAATGAACTTCTCTTCCGTTGATATCTATGACAGGCATGGGAGCAGGCTAGGCCGTGACGGTGGCTCTCACGGGCATCGGGGCACGGCGAAACATGCTCACGGCACGAGATCCTCAGCCAGGTCTGGACGGTCGGTGATGAGGCCATCGACGCCGAGAGTCACCAGGCTCTCCATCCTCTCCGGATCGTTCACGGTCCACGGCACCACCAGGAGGCCCTCCTCATGGGCGGCGGCGATCCTGGCGGCGGTGACAGCGCGATGGTCGGGAGACCACACAGTCGCACCCCACGCGGCCATGTCCGCCGGGAAGCTCTGGTTGCCGGCGGTGAGGGCGGCCAGCCCGACCGATTGGTCGACCTTCCGGACTGCCCGCAACGAACGGTGGTCGAAACTCTGAATCGTCACCCGGTCGCTCAGCCCGAACTCGTCGATGGCGGCGAGGATTGCCAGTTCGAACGGGCCGGGGCTCTCGCCATCGAACCCATCGCCGATCGTGGCCGGATCCCCGCGTACCCGCTTGGTCTCAATGTTGAATCGCACGTCGGCGGCGTTGCGGCGCTGGTCCTGGGTCTTCTCGGCAGCGGCCGCGTATCGACCGACGAACTCGAACACGTCTACGAGCGTGGGGATCCCGTACGCCCGACCCGCCAGGGCCGTGGGGGCCGGGCTCTGTTCGGGGAATCGGGACGGGTCCGGGTTCTTGTCGCATCGATAGGCGCCGAGTTGGTCGTACGTGAGCTGGGCGAGGTTGAGGGACGCGTCCTCAGCAGTGCGTGGGTCGTGTTCCAGGTTCGACGCGGCCGGATCGATGGCGCATTTGGCGACATCGATGACCGGGTCGTGCCATACCACCACCACCCCATCGGCCGTGAAGTGCAGGTCCATCTCGAGCGTTGTGACACCGAGATCGAGGGCGGTTTCGAACGCCGGCAGCGTGTTCTCCGGCTTGAGTCCGCGTGCCCCCCGGTGGCCCTGGAGGTCGAAGTCGGCCGCCGCCACCGGTCCGGTCGGCGCCGTCGTTTCCCCGGGACCGGTCGCCGGCTCGCGGCAAGCCCCGGCAGCCAGGGCCACAAGCGCGATCAACGCCCACATGCGCCGCCGGGTCGGCCGACGGACGCCATCGCCGGGTCGCGTTGTCCGACGATTCCGCTGCTCTCGCTCCACCATCGGATCCACTGTACGGTCGTCGGTCGATCAAACCCGGGACATGGTCCCGGCGCCTCATTGAGATTTTCCGCCTTTGTCCGAAACAACCACTATGCGTAGTCTGCCCCGCATGTTTCGCATTGCCACGGCTGTCGCCATGCTGGCCGCAGTCCTCGTCGCGCCGCAATCCCCGGCTCACGCCGCCGAGCTACCGGCTCCGGCCGTCGACGGCATCTACCCGATGGTGTTCCCCGTCGGAGGCGACAACCACTACACGAACACGTTCGGGGCGCCCCGCTCGGGTGGCCGGACCCATGCGGGGACCGACATCATGGCGGACAAGATGCTCCCGGTCGTGGCAGCCGCCTCGGGCACGATCGGCTGGGTCTCCTCGACCTGCTGTGCGCTCGAGATCGAGCACGACGACGGCTGGTCGAGCATGTACATCCACCTCAACAACGACACTCCCGGCACCGACGATGGCCTCGGGAACGGCATCATGCCAGGCCTGGAGCGGGGCGTTCATGTCGAGGCGGGCCAGATCATCGGGTGGGTAGGTGATTCGGGCAACGCCGAGTGGACGTCGCCACACCTGCACTTTGAGCTTCACACGCCCGACGGCACCGCCATCAGCTCGTACGAGCATCTCCTCGAGGCTCGCGGGGCCGCCGAGGGGCGCGACGTAGCCGCCTACGTGGATGCGGGATCGCGCTTTCATCGGCCGACCGTTCTCGCGGGGGTGCCGGACCGGTTCTACTTCGGTATCCCTGAGGACGTTCCCCTCATGGGCGACTGGGACTGCGATGGGACCAAGACTCCGGCCATGTACCGGCCCTCGAACGGATTCGTGTACCTGACCAACGCCAATGAGTTCGGGGTTGCCGATGCCGAGTTCTTCTACGGCATTCCCGGCGACATCCCGCTCGCCGGCGACTGGAACGGGGACGGATGTGACAGCTTCGCCGTCTACCGCCCGAGTGAGGGAACGGTCTACGCCCGCAACGCCCTCGGGACCGGATTCGCCGACTTCAGCTTCACGTTCGGGGTGCCGGGCGACCAACCGTTCGCAGGCGACTTCAACGGGGACGGGATCGACTCCGTCGGCATGTACCGGCTGCGCAACGGTCTCGTCTACTACCGCAACGCCCTCACCTCCGGGCCGGCCGACAAACAGTTCTTCTTCGGTGCCCCCGGCGACGAGATCGTGGCCGGGGATTGGGACGGAGACGGCGATGACACCGTGGCCGTGTACCGGCCCTCCAACGGATACCTCGTCGTAAACATGGAGAACAACACCGGACCGACCGAGTACTCCCTGTGGGTCGGCACCTTCGAAACGGTAGTTGCGTCGACGGGGAGCTGAACCTGGTCACCGGTCGCCGGTCACCGGCAACCCCCGACCCTCGACAAGGCGTGACCCGCCTTCTTGCGAGGGACGAGGGTCCAGGGACGAGCGACGTGAATGAGACCAAAGCCTCTTGAAACCTCCGCACGAACCGGGGCACGCTCTCTTCAGTGACCAAGGAGGGTGACGATGCGCGTTCTCGTGGCGTATGGGTCGAAGATGGGGGGAACCAAGGGACTGGCCGAGATGGTGGGCACCGAACTGGAGGCCAACGGATTCCAGGTGGATGTGATGCCGGCGCGGGCCGTCGCCGACCTGACGCCGTACGGGGCGGTCATCCTGGGGGGTGCCCTCTACTCAATGCGATGGCACAAGGATGCCCGGCGGTTCATCCGGAAACACAAACAGGCGCTGCAAACGAACCCGGTCTGGCTGTTTAGCAGCGGCCCGCTCGACGACTCGGCCCAGAAGAATGAAATCCCGCCCGTGCGTTTCGTCCGAAACGTGATGCGCCTCACCCATGCCCGCGGCCATGTCACGTTCGGCGGCCGGATGCCCGCCGACGCCAAAGGCTTCCCGGCCGGTTCGATGGCGAAGAACACTGCGGGCGACTGGCGGAATCCAGACCACGTGCGCATGTGGGCCAAGCAGGTGGCAGAAGACCTCCACGCCGGCTGAGCAACACCCCTAGGTCGCCTCGAGGCCGGCTCCCCGCGACCACACCTCGACGAGATGGGCATACGGCCCACCGGCCGCCACGAGATCGGCGTGACGCCCTTCGGCGATGATGCGCCCGCCGTCCATCATGACCACCCGATCGGCCCGCTCGGCCGAATTGAGCCGGTGAGCAATCACGACGGCGGTGCGCGAGTTCAAGACGACGTTCAACGCCCGCTCGACCTTGGCTTCTGTTGCGGGATCGAGATTGGATGTGGCCTCGTCCAGAACGATCACGGCCGGGTCGGCCAGGAAGGCTCGTGCCAGGGCGACGAGCTGCCGTTCTCCGGCCGAGAAGCGGCCACCCCGCTCCCGCACCTCGGTATCGAGCCCGTCGGGCAGAGAGTCGATCCAGTCATCGATGCCCATCTCGATGCAGACGGCCCGGATCTGACGGTCGTCGGCATCGGGCTTGGCATACCGGAGGTTGTCTCGCAGGGTGCCGTTGAACAGGAACCCCTCCTGGGGAATGAGGCTGATGGCGCGGGCCCGGGAGGCGAAGGTCAAGCCACGCAGATCAACGTCGTCGACTCTCACGGATCCGGCGGTCGGATCGTAGAACCGCAGCAGCAGCTTGGCGATCGTCGTCTTGCCGGCACCGGTCTCCCCCACCACGGCGACACGTTCTCCGGCGGCGACAGACAGGTCGATACCGGTCAGGACCGGCGAGCCGGGTACGTACTCGAACCCGACCCCATCGAGCTCGATTGCGCCGGGAGTCCCGGGCCCCAGTTCGACGGCCGCCCCGGTCTCGACGACGGCCGGGGCGGTATCGAAGAGGCGGAACACCTTGCCGAGAGCGGCAACGGCCGACTGGATCTGGTTGTAGATGTGGGAAAGCATGATGATCGGTTGAAAGAACCAGTCGAGATAGAACAGGAATGCCACCAACGACCCGAACGTGAGGTCGCCGTCTAGCACCCGCCGTCCGCCGAAGAACAGCACGGCCCCGATGGCGACCGTGCGGAGAAACGCCACTCCCGGGAAGTACCAGGCGATGGCCTTGGCGGCCCGCATGTTGGCCTCGTAGTAGTCCTCGTTGATGCGCCCGAACGCTCCGGCCTGCTCTCCCTCCTGCGTGAAGGCCTGCACGACGCGCACCCCGGTGATGCCTTCCTGGAGGCTGCCCAGCACTCGACCGATGGTTTCGCGCACGTCCCGATAGGCCCGGCTGGCATACCGCTGGAAGACGAACGAGGTTGCCAGCACAACCACGATGATCCCGAACACCACGACGGCGAGCCGCCAGTCGACTGCCACCATGACGGTGGCGACGCCGACCACCGTCAGCAGGCTGGTGAGGAACGTGACCGCACCCTCCTCGACAAACTCGGTCAAGGACTCGATGTCGTTGGTCATCCGGCTCACGAGCACCCCGGCCTTCTCCCGGGAGAAGAACCCCATGTCGAGCGAGATGAGATGCCGGAACAGCGTCGTACGCAGCAGCAGGAGGTACCGCTCCCCCAGCCATGCGACCGAAAACTGCGCGAGGCGCTGAGCAACGTACTGGACGAGCAGGAGGCCGATGAACACGACGGCTGCCGAGGTGATGGCACCCTTGTCGCCGGCGGTGATGCCGTCGTCGATGCCACTGCGTACCGCCAGCGGTCCCAGCAGCCGGGCGGTCGTGGCCAGCAGGGCGGCGGTGAGGGCACCGATCGCAGGCCACGCCAGCGATCGCCCAAGCGCGGTTGCTCGTTTCAGGAGGGACCGCTGAGTCTCGATCGGGGCCGGCGCGGTCACGACAGCACCTCTTCCTGGGCAAGCACCTCGGCGTAGCGAGGCACCGTTCGCAGCAACTCCTCGTGAGCTCCGACGGCCACGATCTCCCCTTCGTCGAGGAACACCACCCGGTCCACCAGACTGAGCGTCGAGGTGCGATGAGCAATGATGATGGTCGTCCGGCCCTCCATGACATGCTCGAGCGCCGCCAGCATCTCGGCCTCGACGATTGCGTCGACCGATGACGTGGCATCGTCGAGGACGAGCACCCGCGGGTCGCGCAGCACCGCCCGGGCGAGCGCCACCCGCTGGCGCTGCCCGCCCGACAACGAGTAGCCCCGCTCCCCTACCACCGTGTCGTACGCCTCCGGGAGCTCGCAGATGAACCCGTGTGCCTGCGCCAGCCGGGCCGCCAGGCGCACCTGGTCATCGGTGGCCGCCGGATTGCCGAACGCGATGTTCTCCCTCACGGAGGCCGAGAACAGGAACGTCTCCTGAAACACGAGCGCCACCTCCCGGCGCAGGTCGTCGAGCGGCACATCGCGCACGTCGACTCCATCGAGCAACACGGAACCGCTCGTGGCGTCGTAGAAACGGGGAATGAGGTGGGCCAGGGTGGTCTTGCCCGAGCCCGTCGCCCCCACCAGCGCCGCCGACGTACCGGCCGGAATGACGAGGTCGACTCCGTTGAGGACGGGTGGCCCTCCCGGGTAGGAGAAGCCCGCGGCAGCGAAGTGCACCTCGCCGTTTCCTTCCGGGAGCCGGCGCGGGTGGGCACTGCTCGTGATCTCGGGGGCCTCAGCCAACAGCACCTGGATGCGGGTAGCAGCCGCTCCGGCGCGAGGGAGCTGGGCAAAGAACCAGCCGGTTATGCGGAGCGGGAAGACAAGCACGGTCAGGTACTGGGTAAACGCCACGAACTCGCCGATGGTGAGATCGCCATCCACTACCCGGATCCCACCCAGCCACAGCACCGACACGATGGCCATGGACGGGATGAGCTCGAACAGCGGAGCGAACTGCGAGCGAAGCCGCACGAGCGTCATGCTCTCGTCGTAGATCTCGGTGGCCGTCGTCTCGAGCCGGG
>SHLN01000250.1 GCA_004283105.1 Acidimicrobiia bacterium | reverse complement strand
GTCTCGAGCCGGGCCGCTTCCTGGTCCTCCTGGCCGTATGCCTTCACCACCTGGATCCCGCCCACTGCCTCCTCAACCACCTCACTCAGGTCGGCGAGGCGTTCCTGGACCCGGAACGAGACCTGAATCACCTTGCCGGCAAAGCGGTTGGCCGACGCGAACAGGGTGGGTACCGCCAACGAAGCGACCACGCCCAGCACGGGGTCGATGACAATGAGGACCGTGACGACAATCACCAGCATGCCGACATTGGCGATCGTGATGGGGAGCATGGCGAACACGAGCCGTACCTGGGAGAGATCGCTCGAGGCACGGGCCATCAGCTGACCGGTGCTCGTCTGGTCGTGGAAGTTGAAGGCGAGCCGCTGCAGGTGCTCGAACATCCGGTTGCGGAGGTCGGTTTCGGCCCGGTAGGAGAGCTTGAACCCGAAGTAGCGCCGCACCCCGATACCGATCCCCTGGACGAGCCCGGCTGCGACGAGCCAGCCGACGAGCGGCGCAATCCGAGTCCGATCACCTGCCGAGATGGCATCGTCGATGATGGAACCGATCAGGTAGGGAATGGCTACGAGCGCCCCCATCCACAGCAAGGCGCCGGCGATGGCAGCGGCGGACACCTTCCGGTATCCGAGCAGCGTCCGCCCGATCAGGCCGAGCCCGGAACGGACTTCGGGGCTGCGGAGACCAGTGGACATCCGCACAGACTAAAGAGTCGCAGCCCGCTTCCCGCTTCCCGCTTCCCGCTTCCCGCTTCTCGCTGCTCGCCGCACGACGTCGGCGCCGGTAACTAGTCATCGCGCCACTGCTCACATCCCTTCTCGGGATATTGTGGATCACACCGAACTCAAGGGTATGAGGATGCGTAGGACGCTCGCCATTTCGACGCTGGCCGTTGCCGCCGTGCTGCTGGCCGCCCCTGCCGCGTTCGCAGCCGACGACTACGCCGCCGATCCGAACGAATTGATCAACCACTACGACGACGTCTCCCGGTACAGCACCGGTACCGATCTATGGCGGGTGTGGGTGTGCGACACCGCACTCGACGGCTCGGTCGGGGTTGTTTCCGAAGCAGTCGACATCCTCAACGGCGAAATCGCCGACGTCTACGACTGGCTGTCGGAGGGGATGTACGACTTGCAGTTCGAGGCGGGGGGCACCGTCAGCGTCCCGACCGAGGACGGCGACGATTGCATTCAGGCCGTCCTCGACGCCTCAACGCCCTCTGCGGCGGCCGGAGTCTTCATCATCACCGATGGGCCGGGCTGGAGCGGCGTGGCCAGCCCCGGCTACACCAACCAGAGCCTGTCCCCCGCCAACCGCCGCTACGCGCTCGTGACCTACAACGGTGTGTTCAGCTATTCGATCGCCGTCTCCGCCCATGAGCTCGGCCACACCATCTACTGGCCGCACTCGTATGTCGGACCATCCGAATACGACAACCCGATCGATGTGATGAGCGGTGGGTTCGGGGCCTACGGCACCCTGGCCATCAACCGGTACGCGGCCGGATGGGTGGATCCGGGGCAGGTGACCGTGATCGACGGGACCGTCGGGGCGATCACTCTCGGGCCGGTCGGCGATCCCGGTACGCAACTGCTCATCGTCCCCGGTGACGAGACGGGCGACTACTTCGCGCTCGATGTCAGAGTCGACCACCCCTACGACAGCCGGGCTGCGGCGCACGGGGTCACCGTTCATGAGGTTCGCCACGACTGCGCGTCGACCTTCTTCTGCGCCGGCACCCAGCGCGAGCAGATTCCCAAGCGGCCAACCGGCGACAGCTACGGTCACGTGCTGACTATCGGCGAGTCCGCCATCGTCGGCAAGACCCGCCTCGAGGTGGTCGGTGCCAGCGGGGGCGGGTACCAGGTGGCGTTCGAACCCGTCTACCCGGACGGCTTCGCCATGCAGAACCCGAACTCCGGATACTGGACACTCGACGACGGATACGGCTTCTACTACGGGATACCGGCCGATCTCCCCATGGCGTGTGACTGGGACGGCGACGGAGTCTCTACCCCCGGCCTCTACCGTCAGTCGTCGGGCTTTCTCTACTTGCGCCAGAGCAACACCTTCGGGGTCTCCGACATCTCGATCTATTTCGGCATCCCCGAAGACATCCCCATCTGCGGAGACTGGAACGGCGATGGCACCGAGACCATCGGCATCTATCGACCCTCCGAGTCGACGTTCTACCTGCGCAACAGCAATACGTTCGGGGTCGCCGATGTGCAGTTCACCCTCGGCGCAGCCGGCGACGTTCCGCTTGCCGGCGACTGGGACGGCGACGGTATCGACACACCGGCCGTATTTCGGGCCGACAGCGGTGAGTTGATCGTCAGGGCCACAAACGACCCGGACTGGTCGCCGGCCACCCACTTCCTCGAGCCGGCCATTCCGGCCGGAGCGGTTGTCTTCGCCGGCGACTGGGACGGCGACGGCACCGACACGGTCGGCTATCACGAGGCCGGAACCAGCTGGTTCTCGAACGTCCTCGGAGGCGCCAAGGACCTCTCGCATGTGTGGGGCACGGATCACAATCCGGTCATCGGGGTGTGGGCGATTTCCTGAGCAGGGCGATATGGTCCCGTGGTGAAACGAACCGCTCTATTAGTCGCCATCGCTCTTCTGGCGACCGCATGCAACGGCGCGGCCGCACCCACCGTCCCGGCCGGGACCGAGCCGGTCGTCCGTGTTCTCGACGGCGACTCACTCGTCGTAGACGTCGGCGGCACTGAGACGGAAGTCCGTTTGTTGGGAATCAACACACCCGAGCGGGACGAGTGCTTCGACCAGGAGGCCAGGGCGCGGGCCAGGGAGCTGGCGGGTGAACGGGTCCGCTTGGCGGGCGGGGACACGGACCGATTCGGCCGGCTGCTCGCCTACGCCTACACAGAGGATGGCACCCTCATCAATCAACAACTCGTTGCCGAGGGAATGGCACTGGCGCTGAGCACCGATCACGCGCTCGAGGCCGACTTCAAGGCTGCCGAGCAGGATGCCTTCGACGAGCGGCTGGGCCGATGGCAGACCGACGCCTGTGGTCCGCCCGGCGACACCGACCTTGCCATCGAAGAGCTGAACTACGACGCGCCGGGCGATGACTCTCAGAACAGCAACGGCGAATGGATCGACATCATCAACGAGGGCTCCAACGCGACCGCGCTGGGCGGCTGGTCGATTCAGGACGAATCCTCCTCGCACCGCTTCAGATTCCCCGATGGTTTCGTGCTCTCGTCGGGCGCCCGGGTCCGGATCTCGAGCGGATGCGGCACGCCGTCGGCCGATCACCTGTTCTGGGGTGAATGCGACGGAGATGCCGTCTGGAGCAATTCCGGGGACACCGCGTACTTGCTCGATGTCTCCGGCAACGTGGTCGACCGTTTCGCCTTTTAGCTACAGGGTCGAACCCCGACTGCCGAACTATTCAACAGGTACCTATTGGAGCGCGATGGACGCAACCGTCCTCATCGTTGAAGATTCCCCGAGCGTACGCCGGCTCATCGAAGTCAGCGTGCGCCCGCTTGGCGTGAGAGTCATTGCCGCCGAGGACGGGATCCGCGGCCTTGCCATGGCGAGGTCCGAAGCACCTGATGTGATTCTGCTCGACATCGGCTTGCCCGGTATCGATGGCTGGGAAGTCTTGCGGGAACTGCGCGCCGACCCCGAGACCGCCGACATTTCCGTCATCATCGTGACCGCCCACGCCCAGCCCGAAGTGGCCGCCGCGGCCGAACGC
>SHLN01000249.1 GCA_004283105.1 Acidimicrobiia bacterium | reverse complement strand
GGAGGGGTACGGGGAGGGTGGTGCCCACCAACTGCGCGGCGACGTAGAGCTCCGACGCGGGCCGTGCAACGGGGCAAGCGGAGCGACCAGCGACGCCACCCCAACGGTCTGATCTTGGGCACCGGCCGGTCGCGGAAAGGTGGCCGCCGTCTTCCATCACCTTTCCACGAGGAACCCGTGCCCTTCCACTCCCCCTGGGACGGCGTTGCTCGAGACAGCGGAGCCTCGGCTGGATCTCGTGCGAGCCTTCCCGACGCTGCGCAGGTGTTGGGAGCGTCCCACCCCTGCTGCCCTCCGGGCAGCTGTCCCCTCCCGCTCCGCTTCGCTACGCGGGAGGGGTGGCCTTCTCTTTGGCCAGACGTTTTGCTTCCCGGATGTCTTCGATCTTCTCGTGAGTGTCGACATCGGCGATGGAGGCCCAGTCGGCGGCCTGCTCCTCCCAGCCATCGGGTCCCTCACCAAGGCGCCGACCAACAATGGCCACGAAGATCCGTGCCTTCGCCTCCCCGAAGCCGGGCAGCGCTTTGAGGCGCTTGTAGAAGTCGGCTCCGTCGGCGGCTTCCTGCCATATCTTCTCTGGACGGCCGTCGTAGTCCTCGGTGATCGCCTCACAGAGTGCGAACGCCCGCTTCCCCATAGACCCGGGGAACCGGTGGAGGGCCGGCTTCTCCACGAAATGCCCGACGAACTCCTCAGGGTCCATGGCGGCGATCGACGGAGCGTCCAACTCCGTCCCCAGGCGCTCCTGGAGGAGATAGGGGGCTCTGAAGGCCCACTCCATCTTCACCTGCTGGTCGAGGAGCATCCCGAGCATGAGGGCAAGCGGGCTCTCGGCCAGCAATCGGTCGGCGGCGTCGTCTCCGGTCCAGGGCAATGATTTGATCGTCATGGGCGGGACGTTAGCTCGACCGGTACCAGTTGGTAATGGGAAGGCGCCGATCCTTGCCGAACGCCTTCGTCGTGATCTTCACTCCGGGCGGCGACTGGCGGCGTTTGTATTCGTTGCGGTCCACCAGCCGGGTGATTCGCTCGACGAGCGCCTCGTCGAACCCTTCGGCGACGATGTCACCGATCGAGGCGTCGCCCTCCACATACATCTCGAGGATGGCGTCGAGGACGTCGTAGGGCGGCAGGCTGTCGGTGTCGAGCTGGTCGGGCCGAAGCTCGGCTGAGGGCGGCTTGTCGATGATGGCGGCCGGGATGACCTCTTCGTCTCGATTGCGCCAGCGCGCCAGGCGATACACCCGCATCTTGAGCACATCCTTGAGCACCGAGAACCCGCCCACCATGTCTCCGTAGAGCGTGGCGTAGCCGACCGCCACCTCGGATTTGTTGCCGGTGGTGAGCACCATCGGGCCGAACTTGTTGGAGAGGGCCATGAGCAGGGCACCGCGGATGCGAGCCTGCAGGTTCTCCTCGGCAACCCCCGGGGGCGTCCCGGCGAACGACTCTGCCAGCGAGTCCAGGTAGCTCTGAAACACATCGTCGATCGGCAGCACATCGAACCGGCAGCCGAGCCGCCTGGCCAGTTCCCGGCTGTCCTCGATGGAGCCCTCCGAGCTATAGGGGGACGGCATCGAGACCCCCCATACCCGATCGCCGCCCAGAGCATCGACGGCAACGGCGGCAGTGAGCGCCGAATCGATGCCACCCGACAGCCCGATGACCACGCCGGGAAACTCGTTCTTCTGTACGTAGTCGCGCAACCCGAGGACGAGGGCGGCATAGATCTCAGCATCCTCGTCGAGGCGCGGATCAGAGCCGGGTCGGGGTGCGGGTGGCGACGTCCTGAGGACATGCTCCGGTGCCCCCGGCAGGCCCGCCAGGGTGTGGACTCCGACCTCGGCGTCGGCCCAGAATCGATCCTCTTCGAACTGGCGGGCCTGATACACGATGGCCCCGGTTGAGTCGAGGATCATGCTGCCGCCGTCGAACACGAGCTCGTCCTGGCCACCCACCTGGTTCACGTATACCAGTGGGATCCCGGCGGCGGCGACGTGGCTTTGCAGGAGTTCGAGGCGCTCCCGGTGCTTGTCGAAGTGATAGGGCGATGCGTTGATGTTGATGAGAATTTGCGCTCCGGCCTTTGCCTGGAGGAGCGGGGGCCCGTCCTCCACCCAGATGTCTTCACACACCGAGACGCCAAGCGATGCGTCGCCGACATCCCACACGAGGTTCGGGTCGACGCCGGGCACGAAGTAGCGCTCCTCGTCGAACACGCCGAAATTGGGCAGATGCACCTTGTGGTAGATCCCCCGCACCTCACCGTCGTACAGCAGCGCGGCTGCGTTGGCGATCGACCGAACCGCCGAGTCCTCCAACGTGCTCGTCGCGACCGGATCGGTTCGATCGACGAACCCGACCACCGTCAGCATCGGACCTGCCGCCGCCGCCAACTCCTGCAGCACCGCCAGGTTGGCTTTGATGAAGCTGTCACGGAGGAGCAGGTCCTCGGGCGGGTACCCGGTGATGGCGAGCTCCGGGAGGGCAAGGACGTCGGCTTCCTGCTCCTGCGCCCACGCCATCGCGTCGAGGATGCGATCCCGGTTGCCCGGGAAGTCACCGATGACCTGATTGAGTTGCGCGCCGGCGATCCGAATGAACATCAGCACAGGTTACGGTCACCAATCTTGGTGAGATCGGGTTTGTTGCCGGACCCGTCCCTCGTCCCTCGTCTCTCGTCCCTCGCCCCGAGTGGCAGTAGGCAGAAGGCAATAGGCAGTAGGCCAGAACTCTGAAGCGGTACCTCGCGCTCGGAACTCTTGCTTACTGCTTACTGCTGCTTCTTACCTTTGGCCTTCATCGCGAGCTAACCGGCCCTGGTACGGCTCCCGCCCGAATCGTACGTTCGGTGGTATGTCTGGATCGATTCCCGCAACGCTTGCGGGCTTGCTTCTCGTGCTCGCCTCGTGCGGCGGCGGTGAGCCTTCCGGTGACGTCGACCCGAGCCGGCCAACGTCGATGTCGACGTCGACGTCGACGTCGACAGTGGACAGCACCGTTCCACCAACCACCAACGGAGCCGGTCCCGCCACGAGCGTTCAGTCGACCACCACGACGACTGTGCGGGTGGTCGGCGAGGCCGACCCGTTGCGGTTGTGGGTCATCGGGGACTCGTTTCTCGAGCTGTTCGGGCCCGCCCTCGTCAACCGGAGTCTCGACACCGGAGTCATCGATGCCGGGGTCGACTTCCGCTACGTGTCGGGACTGAGCCGTCCCGACTTCTTCGATTGGCCGGCCTACGCCGCCGACGAACTACCGGACCGGAACCCGGATGCCGTGGTGGTCATGTTTGGCGGCAACGACGCGCAGGATGTCGAAGTTGGCGGAACCCGATACGACGTCGGCACCGAGGCGTGGGGTGACCTCTACACGACGCGGGTGGCCGAGATGATGGATGTACTGCTGACCGGTACCGATCGGGTGTACTGGATCGGGCTTCCGATCATGAAGTCGGATCGGTTCACGGCCAACGCCCGGACGATGAATGCGGCGTACGAGACACAGGCCGGACAGCGGCCCGGCGTCACCTACTTCTCGAGTTTCGAGCTGTTTTGTGATGAGAGCGGCGAATACAACGCCTACCTCGATGGCAAGCTCATGCGTTTCACCGATGGCGCCCACTTCGTCTGGAACGGCGCCTACCGCCTCGCCGACGCCATCCTCCCGGTCATCGCCACGGATTGGGGAATAGAGCTGGATTGACAACAGTCCCCAGTCGCCAGTCCCCAGTCCCCAGCAAGAGGGCCGGCTTGCCTGGTCTGGGGACTGGGG
>SHLN01000044.1 GCA_004283105.1 Acidimicrobiia bacterium | reverse complement strand
GACGTAGGCGCCCTCGCTGCGGCCGATCCAGTTCGTCTGCATGATGCGGATCGGATCCGGCCAATCGATTCCCTCAAAGCTGAGGAGCTCGTCGGCGTACTTGGTCATCGCGAAGAACCACTGCTCCATCGTCTTCTGAATGACCGGCTGCCCGGTGCGCTCATCCTTGCCATCGATGACCTGCTCGTTGGCGAGCACGGTCTGCAGGGTCGGCGACCAGTTCACGACCGCCTCCCCCCGGTAGGCAAGCCCACCCTCGTAGAGCTTCTTGAAGAACCACTGCGACCACTTGTAATACGCCGGGTCGCAGCTCACCGCTTCGCGCTCCCAGTCGAACATGGTGCCCATCGACTTGAACTGATCCCGCATCCGGTCGATGTTGGCGTACGTCCACGTCGGCGGATGAATGCCGCGCTGCACGGCCGCGTTCTCGGCGGGGAGACCGAAGGCATCGAAGCCCATCGGGAACAGCACGTTGAAACCCTTCATCCGCATGTAGCGGGCGCGGGCATCGGAGGGAGCCACCGCGTACCAATGGCCCATGTGGAGCTCGCCCGAGGGATACGGGAGCATGGTGAGCGCGTAGTGCTTGGGTTTGTCCCAATCGACGCGGGCACGGTAGAGGCCGTCGGCCTCCCAGCGTTCACGCCACCGCTGCTCAACCTCGACGTGGTCGTAATGCATCGGATGGAGGTTAGTTCGGGTCGGCCCGGACGGGCTGACCTGGACGGGCAGCGGGTACCGGGCACCGAACGCGATCTCATCTCCAAAACGGTGAAGCTGAGCTAGAGTCTTCTCACCAGAGAAAGGAGGTGGTCCAAAGAATGACAGGTTTATCGAGGACTCTGGAGGTGGCCGGGCGCTAAGCCAGCCATCGAAAGGAGAGCTGGCTTTCCCTCCGGGGACAGGTAGCGACTCCAAACCCGGACCACCGATTCTCTGAGACCCGTGAGCTGGTCCCCTCACGGCGGCACTCTGTGGAAACACGTTGCCGAAGGATCTCGAGTCTTACGAACACCCCGCCCATCGGGCGGGGTGTTCGCGTTAGAACCGGTGAATGTTGGAGGACTCAGGTCCCACAAGCTCGAGGCGACGGTATCGTTTCCCGCCATGGCACCAGCCCGACTCCCAATCCTTGCCGGCCTCGTGCTCGTGGCTGCCGCGTGTGGTGGCACCTCGAGCGAGGCCACTCCGGCGCCCCTAACGACGACAACGGTCCCGGTCGCTACCACGACGAGCATTCCGGCGACCACCACGACCACCGCGTCGTCGTCCGGCCCAACGACCACCGCCCGGCCGACGAGCACCACGGTGCCAGCGACTACTACCACGACGAGACTCGCCGCACCCGACGCAATCAGTGCCACACCATCGCTCCCCGACGGGCGCCCTCGTACGTTCCTGGCAGTGACCAACGACTTCGAAGCAGTAGAGGTGGACACTCAGACGGGAGACGTTCTCCGCAGCATCGGCCAGGCGGGCAGCCGGGCGGACCTCGAGGCAGCCGAGGTGGCGGCCGCCGTGAACGTCATCGACGCCGCGTGGCGCACCGTCGACGGCTCCATCCTCGTGGTGAGCGAATGCTGCGAACCGGCGGCAGGAGCCATCCACGTGCTCACGGGAACCGAACCGTGGGAGTTCGATGCGCCGACGATCCCCGGCTGGGCGGCGGGAGCGTCGCCCGCCACAGCAGAGGTCGCCATCGTCGGCTACGAGATCCAGGTCGGACGGCCCGATCGGTGGCGCTACCGCGATGTGGTCGATCCGGAGATCGTCGGCTACGCGTCCGGGTCGCCAACCTGGGGCCGCGACGGGACCCGCGTCTTCTGGATCGCAGAAGTCCCGACGAACACCGGCGTCCGGTGGGTGCTGGCCGAGCTCGACCTGAGCACGGGCGAGATATCCGATACCGTCCTCGATTGGGTTCCTGAGGACGCACGCCTCGCCGGACTGGCCGCCCGAGCATCGGGAGATCTCGTGACCATCGTCACGACAGATGCGTTCACCTACACCGAGGGTGCGGTGGTGTCGCCGGTCGGGGCTCTCGTGGAGCGATTCGAGATCGGAGAAGGGGCGGTGCTGGGCGGATACGACCCGACCGGCGTGTTCCTCATCTACGTCGACGGAGCCGGTGCCGTTCGGTGGGAAGGTGGCGGGCAAGCAGGCACCCTCGCCGACGGCTTCATCTTCGCCAGCTGGTAGGTCCAGGGGCAACTGATTCATTCGGCAACCCGCAGGGTTGCCGCAAGCAACGCCGGAGGCGTTGCCGTGAGCTATGAGCTATGAGCTGTGAGCTGTGAGCTGGGCCTAGTAGCCGGAGGAGGGATTGTGGCACTGGGTGCACTTGACGGTCTCCCAGACTCCTCCGATGTCGACGGGATGCTCGAACTTGAAGCCACCGAGGTCGTCCTCTAGCTCGTTGAGGTCGTCTGTCGGACCTTGGGCAACGATGGCGTGACAGCTCTCGCAGTCGGCCGAGATTTGTTCACCGGTGTCCGATTCGAGGTCTGATGAGTGACACCGGAAGCACCCATCGTTGACGAAGTGGCTGAGGTTGTTGGTTCGCACCCGGTAGTCAGTGTTCATCTCCGGGAAGAAGTTGTTCTCGTACACCCGCTGGAGCGCGGCGGTGGCCGCGGTGATCTTGCCGGCCAACTCGGCCGCCTGCTCGGGATATTCGGCTGCGTAGAACCCGGCCAGCCCGGAGGCAATGGCATCGGTGGCCGCTTTCGTCGTCTCGTACTCCGCGTTGAGCAACTCGAGACCGATGCTGCGCACGAATGGGAGATCCGAGGCGATGGTGCCGGTCGAGAGCTCGAGGTTGATCGAGGTGGCCGGCGGTTGGAATGAGTGGCTTGGCCGGTTGTGACAATCCATGCAGTCGAAGAGCCGTACCTCGGTCTCCGGATTCTCCGGATCGGGATACTCCTCATCCGGATCGGCGTACACGGTCACTTCGCCGGTGTCACGATCGGTGACCCGAACCCACGGGATCTCCTGGCGCTTCTCATCGGTGGCGATGTACTCAACCTCGGCCGCGCTCAACATGTGCCAGTGGATGCCCTCCAGCTCTCCAGTGCGCGGGTTCCCGCCGCCGACATTGACGAGGAGGCTGATCGTCCATGGCGAGTTGGCCTCGTCGGTCGTGTAATAGGTCCGGTTGGTCAGCTTCTGACCAAAGAATTGCTCCGGCCAATGGCAGCCTTCGCAGGTCTGCTGGGCAGGACGCAGGCTCACGACCGGAGTGTGGATGGGACGGTCATACGAGTTCCGAAACGTCGCCACCAGTTGTCGCACGCCGTCGATCTTCGATTTGACCCAGAACCCACCGCCCGGACCGATGTGGCAGTCGACACAGGGCACCCGGGCATGAGCACCATTGGCATAGGTGACGTTCTGCGGATCCATGACATGACAAGACTCGCCACAGAACGACACCGAGTCGGTCGCCTCGTAGGCCTTGAAGCCGCTCCAGCCCACCACAACGACAAACAACGCAGTCAACCCGAGAAAGACCCACAGATTGCGCATGTAGCGCGGGTCGGATGGCGCCACCCGGAGCACGAAGTTGATGTCTTCGCCCGCCTTGCGGGCCTTGCGGACCTGGATTCGGGCGGCGACGAGGAACAGGATGACACCGGTGGTAAAGATGGCAGGGGCCCCGACGAACGTAACGAGCGACCGGTAGGGATTCTCGACGTCGCTGGCGATGTCGATGGCCGACAGAACGACGAACGCAAAGGCTCCGGCCGCGATGAGCGCGCCTCCGACGGCGGCCAGGGGGTGGCGATAGAGTGACCGCCGTTCCCGCTCGTCTGTCAACGGCTGATCCGGCTCCCCATTATCGAGAACATCGTTCTCCATCGCCCTCCTAGCTCTGCACCGAAGGTACCGGTCGCACGTTGCTCCGGAATAGGGCCGAGATGCCCCCCCTGGTTGGGACGTTCGGGAGTTACCGGGTCAGTTCTCGGCTGCGCCGGCCTCGATCCAGGTGATGAGTGCGGCGAGATCCTCATCCGACAGAAGGCCGGGATGACTCCCTGCCATGGTGCGGACAATCATGCTCGCGCCGGGATCGCCCGGTACGATGCCCGGCCCGCTGCCACCGCCGGCTACTGCAGCCTCGTACGAGGACAGATCGAGCCCACCCGACGTGCCATGACACCCGGTGCAGGTGGGAGTGAAGAACCCGGCCACAATGCCATCCCACGTGTCCCCGGCCGAGACGACCGTCGTCGACGTGGTATCCGAGGACTCCGCTGCACCGTCATCTATCCAGGCGATGAACGTGGCCAGATCCTCATCAGATAGGAGACCGGGATGATCTCCGGCCGCCATCTTCTGGGTAATGACGCTCTCGGCCGAGTTGCCAGGCACGATGCCGGCTCCGCTCACCCCCCCGGCCACCGCCGCGTCGTAGGACGACAAGTCGAGCCCGCCCATGGTTCCGTGGCACCCGGTACAGGACGGGGTGAAGAAGGCCGCCACCACACCGTCCCACGTGTCCCCGGCCGAGACCACCGTCGTACTCGTGGTCGAGGTCGTTGTCGTGGTGTCCGTCGTGGCATCGGAGGACTCCGCGGCCCCGGCATCGATCCAGGCCGTAAACGTCGCCAAATCCTCGTCCGAGAGGAGACCTGGATGGCTTCCGGAGGCCATCACCTGGGCAATGACGCTCTCGGTCGAGTTACCCGGCACGATGCCCGGCCCGCTATCCCCGCCCGCCAGCGCAGCTTCGTAGGAGGCCAGATCGAGCCCGCCCGACGTGCCATGACAACCTGTGCACGACGGACTGAAGAAGGCCGCCACCACACCATCCCAGCTGACCTCGCCCGGGACGACCGTCGTGGTCGTCGTCGCCGGACCGATGGTGGTCGAGGTCGGCGGAAGCGTCTCGACCGGTACGAACACCTCGACTTGCTCGGCAGGCTTGATCGTAGCGATAGCCGTTTCTTCAAAGCTCACAAACAGATAGATGCCGAACAACAGCACGATCGACATGAAGCTGTAGACCGGGACGAACCGCCGCATTCGGCGGCGACGCTCCTCCAGTGGAGGAGTCGGGTACTCGTTCGCGTCGATCGAGGCCAGCTCGAGCGGGTGGAACTCCTCCATCTCATGCCGCGACATCTTGCCCGTGAACATGCTCGTGTTGAAGTGGGCGATGTGCACGTGGTAGATGTGCCACACGATGATGGCAAGCACCGCCAGCGTGGCCTCTCCACTGTGGATCACCTTGGCTGTTGGCACCCACTCGCCGGGGAAGATGTTGGTGGTCGCGATGGGGTTCCACAGCAGGAATCCAGAGATGACCATGACGACCGTTCCCCACACAAACGCCCAGTACTCGACCTTCTCTTCCCAGCTGAAGCGACCCTGCGGTGGAGGCGCATCTGCCCGGCCGGCCAGATACTTGAGGGAGCCGCGCACGGCCGTGGCGTCGGCTTTGCTCGGAATCATGACTCGCGGACGGTCCAACACGATCTTGCGGTAGAGGGCGGCACCGAAGTGGTACACGACCGCCACCATCATCGCCGTAGCGAACACGCGATGGATGTCGCGCACGACTTCGATGCCGCTCATACCGCTGATCAGCTTCTCGGAAATCCAGGCTCCGTCGTATCGCTGCACGAGCCCGGTGATGGCGAGCGCCACGAACGAGATCATCTGCACCCAGTGCTCCATGCGACTGGACCACGAGAACCGCTCGATCATGGTTTTAGCCGTGGTCATGCGGGAACGACTCTCGCCGCTGCCCGTCGCTTCCTCACCGAGAGGGCGAACACGTAGAACAGCATCCCCCCGATGACCAGCGGGATGATGATGCGGAACCACCAGGTGGCCAGCCAGACGAGCGTGGCCTTGCCCGGCTCGGGCGAGTAGTGACTCAGCCAGCTGGCCGAGAAGTTCTCCGTCGCGTCGGGATGGCAGCGCTGGCAGGTCTGCAACAGGTTCGCCTGGAACGCCGTGCCAGTCGGATCGTCCGTCTTCTTGATGGCGTGGATTCCATGGCAGTCGATGCAGACCGGCTTGTTGGTTTCCTGATCGGGCGCCAGTTCCTCGAACAAGATCACCGTCGAACCATGGAAGTCGGCCACATAGGAGTCGAGCACGTTCGTACTGAGCCCATACGGTTCCATGAGGTCCTTGTCGGTGTGGCAGTCGGCGCAGATCTGGGGCGAGAACAGGTGGAACGGTGAATCAGTCGGGCCTTCCACCGAGTGAACGCCGTGGCAGTCGGTGCACGTTGGGACGTCGCGGTTGCCGGTGCTCAATGCCTCACCATGCACACTCGTCTCGTAGAGGTCGTACACCTCGCTGTGGCAAGTGCGGCAGGTGAGCGCCACCTCCGGGCTATGCGGGACCGGAGCGGTGGTGTCGTGGGCCCCATGGCAGTCGGTGCATACTGCGGCCTCGCGCTGGCCGGCGTCGAGGGCAGCCATATGGACGTTGTCGGCGGCGTCCGTGTATTGATCCTGGTGGCACCCGAGGCAGGAATCGGCACGCTCGATCGTGAAGGCTCGAGCGTCGGCCGACGTGATCGGGTCGTGCGGGAACGGCGTGATCTCGGTATGGCACAGGGCGCATGGGATCTCGAACGAGCCGTGGACCGATGCTTCGAACGCATCGACATCGAAGGACAGATCGAGGATCTCACCACTCGGCAGGGTTGTCTCGAATCCCTCCTGGGCATGGCAGCCCAGGCAGTACTCGTTGTCAAAGAGGACGTTATCTTCCGAATCCTCCTGGGCGGGGGCGGCGCCGGCCACCAACCAGCTCAATAGGACGAGGCCGGCCACCAGACCGACAAGAAGGCCCGCCATCGGGCCCGTGCGCCGGATCGAAACCGGTTCAGCGGAGCGTGATTCCACACCGCGAACGTAGTCTCTCGCCGCACCTCTGATTAGGGCCGGAAACCACATCGACTAGGGGCTTTCGGCGAGAAGACAGGACCGTCGCTTGCTGCTCGTCGCTCGCCAGAAGCAAGTTGCGAGCCGCGAGCAGCGATGCAAAGACAAGAGGCCGGGCGAACCCGGCCTCTTGCTGTCTAGTCGGGGCTTGTTACGGTCGGGTCATCCCGCTCAGGTCGCCACCAATGCTCTGGATGCTGTCATACAGCAGCTCCATGATGTACTTGCCGTTGTGGGCGAATCCTCCCGGGTCCTTCGCTGCGTACTGGTAGTTGTACGTGGCTTGCACGAGCCGCGGCGTCCAGGTGTTGTAGCGGTTCGGGAAGATGGCCTCTCCCGGATCGCTTTCACCGTTGGCGTTCGTATCGAGGAAGAAGTACGGGTAGGCGTGCGAGTCGTAGATGATCGCCTCGGTTCCACTCGTATCGGCCGCATACTCATAGATCGCCTCGAGCAGGACCTCCTTCATCGTCTCAATCTCGCCTGCGATACCTTCGGTTTCATCACCGTCGCCGTCGAAGTCCCCGGCGGTTATCCGGATGTCCTCGAGCTCGGCAGCACCGCTGTGACAGCCGCTGCACGATTCGGTCTTCACCTCGAGGGCATGGGTGTCGTGGCAGTCAACGCACGTCTGCACTCCGGACACATGCTCGAAGCGACCGACATACGTCTTCCCGTCGTACTCATAGCCACCCTGCACGTCGGTGCCGAACACGGAGGCTCCGGCTGCGAAGTAGTGGACGTTGATGAACGACAGCGAGTCGTCGACCGTGTCGAGCGCCTTGCCGGCGATCCGGCCGTTGACGCTCACCGTCGAAGCGCGTCCCTGGTGGCAGTTGAGACACACCTGCATAGCCGGGGACGTTACGTCGTCCTCGAGACTCACCGTTGCTCCGCTCGGGAACTCGACCTCGGCGATTTCGGGAATCGCGTATGTGTCGTCCGTGTGGCAGGTCGAGCACAGCAGACCATTCGACTGGTCGGCAGAGATCGACACTCCCTCAGCCAGGAACGTGGGGAGACCGCTCGAGGAGTGACACTTGGCACACGATGCCGGTACCGCCGGATCCTCGTCCCAGTGACGGAATGCCTCTTCGGAGCCGGCGAAGTGGCCGTGGTCGATCCGGGCGAGCCCGGATACGTCCCCACCCAGGTCCTCGATCGAGTCATACATCAGCGCAATGATGTACTTCCCGCCGTGGGCATAGGCCCCGGGATCCTTGAGGGAGACCTGGTAGTTGTAGGCGGCCCGGAGAATCCGCGGCGTCCATGACGAGTACTGGTTGCCGAAGTTGGCCTCGTCGTCACCGGCCACGCCATCTCCGTTCGTGTCATTGAAGAAGTACGGGTAGGCGCCGGCGTCGTAGACGATGGGAGCACCGGCATCGGTGGTGTGCGCCAGGAGGGCCGCGTAGAGCTGCTCCTGCACGCCGGTCAACTCGAAGGAGACACCCTCTGCGAGGTCACCGTCGCCGTCGTAGTCGACCAGGGAGCCCGGCATGCGAAGGTCACGCAGATCCTCGACCGTGCTCACATCCGTGTGACAGGCCGTGCACTCCTCCACCTTGACTTCGAGTGTGTGCGAGTCATGGCAGTCCTGGCAAGCCTCATAGCCCTCGACGTGAACGAAGAACGCGTCGTAGGTCTTGCCGTCGTACTCGTACCCGCCCATTGCCTCGGTCCCATACTTCGTGGCGGCTGCCGCGTAGTAGTGGATGTTGGCAAAGCCAAGATCCTCGCTGACGGTGTCGTCGTCGACACCGGCTGCCTCGATCCTGGCATCAACCGACACCTTGGACTGGCGGCCCTGGTGGCACTCCATGCAACGTGCCTCTGCGCCGAGCCCGGTGAGTTCGACGCCCGAGGGCATCACGACAGTGTCCTTGTCGACCGTCGAGTCGTTGTGACAGGTCACACAGGTGATGGTGCTTCCGATCGGGAAGTCCTCGGCATCCATGATGCCGGGGGCCGATCCGTCGGCTCCCACGAAGTCGAGATAGCCGTGCTCCGAGTGGCACTTGGCGCAGCTGGCGGGAACGACCGCCGGGTCATCCTCATCCCAATGGACGAAGGCTTCGGCCGCCGCATCGTTGTGGCCCGAGTTGGTCCACGCCGCCTCGAACGGCACGACGATGGTCGGCTCCACAACGGCCGGCTGTGTCGTCGGAGTTGTTCCACCCGTCGTGGTGGTGGTGTCTTCGGACTCGTCGTCACCACTACAGCCGACGAGAGCGAACATGAGAACCACCGCAAAGATCCCAATGATGAATGATCCGAATCTCCGGCGCATGTGGCTCTCCCTCTTTGCGCTATGTACCGTCATATCAATGGGTCAAGAGTGTCAGGATGAGCGGACGATCCCTAGGGTCTTTCGGCCCCATCGTCGAATCCCGAAGAAGGCAGGAAAACATTCACGTTTTTGCATATTTCGACACGATGTCGGAATCGCACCGACACCGTGTCGGATTCAGGTCGGCGATAGGGCCTATCGCAGCTGGGGTTTTGGGAGGTTTGCGCTCACAATGTGGGGAGTTCGCCGGCCAGGATTTGATCGAGCGTCGACCGGAGCGCGCCGGCCGTCACCCCGCCCTGAATCTTGCCGACGATGATTCCGTCGGCGTTCACGAAGTACGTCTCGGGCACTCCAAACACCCCGAATTCGACGGCGCCCCGAGAATTGGGGTCGAGCAGGTACCGGTAGTTGTCGCCCCCGCGGCCCAACTCATCGAGGAATGCATTGACGGGCCCGGGCTGATCCTGATAGATCATCCCGACGATCGTCACCCCCTGATCGCGGTAGTCCCGGGCCGCGGCCGTCAACGCCGGGTGCTCGCCCCGGCACGGGAAACACCACGAAGCCCAGAAGTTGATCACGAGCACCTCGCCCTGCAGGTCGGTGAGCGCGAGCGGGCCCTGCCCGTTCAGCTGCTCCAGCTCGATGGCGGGAACCGGTTCGCCGATGAGGGGCGAGTCGACGAGGCGCGGATCCACACCGAACCGGCTGCTGAACACGAGGACCATGGCCCCCACTCCGAACACGATCGCGACGATGCTCACCCACATCCACGGCCTCTTGCGCGGCGTCGCGGCTTCCGGTTCGGTCACGGAGACTCAACTCCGGCGCGAGCATCTGCCAGCGCGGCTTCAACCTCGACCCTGAGTTGATCGCCCAGGCCCGGAAGTGCATTGACCTCCTCGAGCAGCGGGAGCGCGGCTGCCGGATCCTCCAGCCCATAGAGGCTCACCATTCCCAGGAAGAGCTTCCCTTCGTAGTAGTCGGGATTGATCTCGAGGCTGTTGTTGATGAACTGGACGGCGGATTCCACCTGTCCGGTCGAATAGGCCATCCAGCCGATCCGCCCGAGCGTGCGGCTCTCCTCGTCGAGAGTCAGCTCGAGGTTCGTCACCTGCAGGTAGTGATCGATGGCGGAGGCGTAGTCCCCCTCTTCGAAGTACCGATCGGCGAGAGCGAGGCGCATCGCGGCCGATTCGGGATGGGCAGCCACGATGGCCTCCATCTCCTCGGCCGAGGATCCATCAATGGAGGCCACGTCCGTCGGCGTCTGTGGACTCGGCTCGGGGTCGGAGCGAAATACCTGGGCGGCGAACAGGATGACCACTGTCAGCACGCCGACGAGGGCGAGTGCCCCGACAACGATCCGGTTCGACGATCGCCCTTCGGCGGGTTCGGCCGCCGTCTCGGCCCCGGTCTCTGTCTTGGTCGCGGCCGACACCGGCTCGGCTGCCGCCGCCTCGTCCACTGCCGCCAGCTCGGCTTCGTATCCGGCCCGGAGCCGCCCGGCCGTCTCCTCATCCAGTTCACCATTCAAGACCTGTTCGGCGAGCTCCTCGAGGTCCCGCAGTGCGATGCGGCGACGCTCCTCGAGGGCAGCGGGGAGGCGCTTGGACCCGCTCACGACAGTTCCTCGCCGGACACCGTCGGCGCGGGCGCTTGCCGACGGCGCAGGATCATCACAACGCCGAGACCAACCGCTGCCAAGGGCAACAACCAGAGGAGAAGCGTCTTGGCTTCGAAGCGGGGGTCGAGCAGAATGCCGTCGCCGTAGCGGACCCGGAAGTACTCGAAGACCTGATCATCCGACAGTCCCTCCTCGACCTTCTCAGCCACCACATCCATCATGGCCGTGGCCGTCTCAGATGGAGAGTCTGCAATGGCTTCTCCCTGGCAGACCGGGCACTTGATACTGCTGCCGAGCGCTTGCACGCGGTCTTGCGGCGTCGAGTCGCCGATGACGATGCCGACGACAACAACGATGGCCAATCCGACGGTGACAGCGCCGGCCAGGATCTTGCGCAGCGACTCAGACACGTTCGGACTCCTCTTCAGCCCCGGTCGCAACCCGCGCCGGCTTCTTCACGATGAGGGAGAACATGCCGGCCGCCGCCGCCAGAACGCCGCCCACCCAGATCAACCAGATGAACGGGAACCAGAAAACATCGAGGGAGATGCGCCCGCCACCGATCCCCGTCAAGGACAGATAGAAGTCTCCCCGCAGCGACGTGTCGACCGACGGGGTGGCCACCGGCTGAGAGCTGCGGGCGTATCGATTGAGCCGGGGCTCGAGTACGACGGTATTGCCGCTGTGAGTCACTTCCACCCTGGCACCGAGGACGAGCCGATTGACCTCGTCGCGCTCGAAATCCTCGAGATAGGTGATTTCGTGTCCGGCGAACTGGGCAGTTTGTCCCGGTTCGAGAACGAGTTGCGTGTCGGCGCCCTGGTTGGCCGAGATGGCGATCCCCATGGCAAGCAGCGCCACTCCGATGTGGGAGAGCTGCCCGCCCCAGTAGCCGGGGTCGCTTCGCATCGTGCGCCAGAACGACCGCCACACCGGTGTTCCTTGCTTGGCGGCCGCCCTGCTGGCCGTTACCCACAGCTGGCGGAGAATCACGCTGATCACGAAGGTGCCGGCCACGACCCCGAGCACGAGGTAGCCATCCCGGTTGCCAAAGAGAACGGCGCCGGCGCCGGCCGCAAGGGCGACCCGCAGCGGGTTTCGAATGCGTTCCCACACCACCGAGCCGCGCGCCTGACGGAAGGGGGTAATCGGCCCGAGGCCCATGGCAAGGAGCAGGGCGAACGAGATGGGAATGGCGAGACGGTCAAAGAAGGGCCGACCGACGCCCAACTGCGATCCCGAGACCGCCTCGGCGAACATCGGATAGAGCGTGCCGATCAGAACGATGAACGCGAACACCGTCAGGAGCAGGTTGTTGAGGAGGAATACGCCTTCCCGGCTGGCGAGGGAGGTCAGCCGTGGTGAGGATGCCACCAGGTGAATGCGGGTGGCGAACAGGCTCAACGACCCGACGAGGATCACCATGAGGAACCACAGCAAGGCTGGACCGATCGGCGACTGCGTGAAGCTATGGACCGACGCGATGATCCCCGAGCGGGTGAGGAATGTGCCGAGAATGGTGAGCGAAAACGTGGCGATCACGAGGATGAAGTTCCAGGCTTGCAGCATCCCGCGCCGCTGCTGAACGACCGACGAGTGAATGAACGCCGTGGCCACCAGCCATGGCATGAACGATGCGTTCTCGACCGGGTCCCACGCCCAGTAGCCGCCCCATCCGAGCACCTCGTACGACCACAGGCCGCCGATGACGATTCCAGCGGTGAGGAACGACCAGGCCACGAGCGTCCACGAGCGGGTCTGCCGCAGCCAGCCGGCCCCGCTCTCGCCCCGGATCAGCGCCGAGATCGCGAACGCGAATGGGACCGTCATGCCGACGTACCCGATGTAGAGGAGGGGCGGGTGAACGGCCATGAGCGGATGGTTCTGAAGCAGTGGGTTTGGGCCGGGTCCTTCCAGGGGCGCCATCGCAGTGGCCCACGGAACATTGCTCGTCTCGAGACAGCCGATGCTCGCTGCCTCGACGCACACCTGGAACGGGTTGGCGATCGTGGCCATGAGACCGAAGAAATACAAGGTGATAAGCCCCATGATCCCGAGCGCCCCCACCCACAACGGGTTGATCTCCTTGTCGCGCCGGGAGCGGAGATAGACGGTGAGCGTGAAGACCACGAGCACGAGGCCCCACAGCACGATGCTTCCTTCCAGCGCCGCCCAGCCGGTAGCCAGCTTGTAAACGAAGGGCGTGGTGGTGGCCGAGTGGTCGGCGATGTACGCGACCGAGAAGTCGTCGGCGAGCAACCCGAGCTCGAGGGCAAGAAAGGCAAGCCCGCCGCCCGCCATCAGTCCGAACACGGCCAACTCCAGATGCCGCCGGGATACCCGGTGGGGATGGTGCATTCCTCGCAGGCCGAGAAGGGCAAGGACGAACGCCGAGGCCATGGCGAGGACGATCCCGAAATAGCCCGCAAGAGCGGTCATGCCACGCCTCCGATGGTCGATTGAAGCACTTTGGCGGCCCCACAACCGCCCTCCGACCGAGAGCCTACACAGGCCAGGTTGTTGGCGGAATGCCCGGAGGTCACTGTTACGCGGGGTCGAACGACCCTGGTCGACGATGCGTTCAGCAGGACCCGCGTCGGCGGCGAATCGACCGCGTAGGATTGAAGTACCGACGGACCGCACGAGCCACCAATGGGCGGCCCAACCCGCGAGTGAAAGGATTTCACCGTGGCGGAACTGACGTTTCCGACCAAAGACGCGGAGGGTGAGCAGCGATTATTGGCCGAGGCGCTTGGTGATGTTGCGGCGGCATTGAGCAGCACGCTGGAGTTGGAAGACGTACTGGACCTCATCCTGGATCGGGCTGCCCGGGTTGTGCCGTATGCCATCGGGACGG
>SHLN01000043.1 GCA_004283105.1 Acidimicrobiia bacterium | reverse complement strand
ATGCCCACCATCAGACGCCTGACCGATTCCTGCCTTGTCGTTGCCACCGATCACGGAGCCACCATGCTCGATCCGGGGTTTCACACCTTCGGGTCGGGCAAGATCGATCTCGATTCGATCGGTGACATCCAGCGAGTACTGGTCACCCATGAGCACGGTGACCACGTCAGTCCCGAGTTCGTCCGCTGGCTGATCGATCGCGGGGACGATCTCCGGGTGCACTCGAACCAGGCGGTGGCCGACCTCCTCGCCAAGCACGACATCGAGGTGGTCGTTGACGATCCGCCCGGTGTCTCGTCCGAGGATGTGCTCCACGAGATGACCCCGCTGGGCACCACTCCACCGAATCGGGCGTTCACCATCGAAGGCGTGCTCACGCACCCGGGAGACAGCTACCAGCCGACGGAAACTGCACCTGTACTCGCCCTTCCGCTGCTCATCCCTTGGGGTTCAACGTTCCAGTCGATGGAGTTCGCCCGGAGGCTGGCTCCGCATCAGGTCATCTCGATCCACGACTTCTATCTCAGCTCAGCGGGCCGGGAGTGGATCTCGGCGATGGCCACGAATGTGCTGGCCAAATCGCACATCGAATTCGTCGCCCTCGATTGGGGCGACAGCTACACGGTCTGACCATGGACACCGAACTCATTCAGTTCCACACCGGGTCGGAGACTGAGGCCGTCGACATCACGGGCGAAGTGGCCGGCTTCGTTGCCGGGAAGGGTGACGGCATCGTGCAGGTGTTCTGTCCCCACGCCACCGCGGGAGTGGCCCTCATCGAAACCGGCGCCGGCAGCGACGCCGACCTGCTCGACATCATCGACCACGTACTCCCACCGGACTTCGCCTACCGGCACCGGCACGGTTCGCCCGGCCACGGCGCCGATCACGTGCTCCCGGCCTTCATCGCCCCATCGATAACCATTCCCGTCATCGACGGCCGCATGCAACTCGGCACCTGGCAGTCGGTCGTCTTCGTCGACCCGAACCGCGACAACCCGAACCGAACCATTCGCCTGAGCTTTCTGCGCGCCTGACGGCGCGGCCGCAGTTCCCTCAGTCACTTCTCGGCCAGTGCGTGAGCAGCGTCGACGGCCTGAGGACGGATCAGTCCGGGGTTGATTCGATCCGGCGGGCCTCGGCGATGCTGCGCATCTTGTCTGCCACGTCGGGGAAGCCGGTTAGGACGTGGTCGAGGCCGTTCCGGTCCAGGGCGTAGACCCGGCAGTATTCGCTGGCGGTGACCGTGTTGGCTCGGGGCTCATCGCTCAACAGAGCCATCTCGCCGACGAAGTCTCCGTCCTTCAACACAGCCAGAACCTGTTGGTTGTTGCGGTCGAGCACTTCTACCGAGCCTTCGTCTATGAAGTACAGCTCGCGACCGATTTCGCCGCGGCGCATCAGCTTCTGGCCGGGAAGGAACACCCTGAGTTCCAGGTGCCCAACCAATTCCCGGAAGAACTCACCTTCGGCGCCCGCGAACAGCGGAACCTGCTCGAGGATGTTGCGATGGGTGTGCAGAGCGATTTCTACCCGTAGCGGCCGGGGCAGATCCTCCAGGATTTCCGTCTCCTGGCCAATCCGGCTGTCCCATAGGTAGGTGTAGTAGTCGCGCACTTGGGCCTGGAGCTCGTGGGGGACCCGGCGGTCGCGCATGAAGTGGTTGACGGTCTCCACTCGTCGCAGGTGCCGTGCCCGAATGACGTCGATGTTCGAAATCAGACTGGCCACGTTTCCGATGATGTAGCCGTACATGGCGGCACCAAACGCCATGGCGCCCATGGTGTAGTAGGTCTGGCCGACGCCGGTGGGGGTGATGTCACCGTATCCGACCGTGGTCAAGGTGGTAATCGCCCAGTACAGCGACCCCTGGTAGGGCCCGAGATCGGAAGGGGCGGAGGTCGGGCCGTCCAAAGCGATCCATCCACTCGCCATCCAGTGGGCCACCAGTGCGATCCAGAAAGCAAAGAACGACAAGCGCAACACGGCCGGATTGAGGGATGTCTGGATACGCCAACGGCGCTGCAGTGCGAACAACCGGGTTACCCGCAGCACGCGGGTCAGGGCGAGGAGCCGGAGCCCGGTGCCGGCCGAGGTGCCGGCAATGCCGGGGATCTCGGCGAACAAATCGAAGGGGATGGCGGCCAGCAGGTCCACCGGGAACCAGCCGCGCAGATAGCGCCGTCCTTCGGCATGGAGCCGTCGGCGGATGTCGATGACCAACACCACGGAGATCGCCGCCGACGCCACCATCAACCACAGCGCATCGAGAGATTCGAAGACCGCCTCCAAAGGCATAGCGATGGCCAGAAACACCGTGGCTCCCAGCACCAGTGCGTCCCACGGGTCGAGTTCCAGCTCCTGCAATCGAAGCGACAGTGGCTTCGTCTCGGTTTCCTGCGCTAGAAGCGGTCGCGATCTCATGGGGAGGTCATGGACGTGGGCTGCCTTCCTGGTGCAGACGCATGGTATCGCCGAGCGGCGAAACCGCTCCTCACACATCCCTCGCCGACACGATGACCTCCACGAGGCTTGGCTTGCCTTTGACGGCGATAGCGGCGGTCAGGGCTTCCTCGAGGTCGTCGGGATCTGTCACTCGGAAGCCCTCCCCGCCGCAGTTGCGGGCGAAGTCGGCGAAGTTGGGGTTGACGAGGCTCGTTTGCCAGACCGGCCGGTAGGCACCGATCTGCTCGCGGCTGATCTTGCCGAGTTCGTCGTTGTTGAGCAGGACATGGGTGATATCCATCTCGTACTTCACGGCGGTCGTGAAGTCGGCCAGGTACTGGCCGAAGCCGCCGTCCCCCGAGATGCTCACCACCTTGCGAGCTCCCCGGGTCGCTGCCCAGGCTCCGAGGGCGGCGGGGAATGAGAAGCCGATCGACCCCAGGTAGCCGGACATGATCACGTCTTGACCGGGCCTGGTTTCGAAGTAGTGGCCGTAGGAGTACGTGTTATTGCCGACATCAACGGGCATCACGACATCTTCGGGCACGACCCGGCCCATGACCTCGAACAGCTTGGCCGGGTGCATTCGGCCCTGCGGATCGACGAGTTCCGCCCGCCGCGCCTTCTCGGTCCGCCAACGCGCCTTGCGATCCGCCACATCGGCAAGAACCTCGGGCCGATCCCGGGGGGTGAGCCGCTCGGCCAGCAAACCACAGGTCACGCCGATCTCACCCCACACCGGGACATCGACCGGATGGAACTTGCCGAGCATCATTCGATCGAAGTCCACCTGAATGGTCGGCTTCTTCTTTGAGATACCGGTGTGGTTGGAGAACGATGCCCCGAATACCAGGAGAACGTCTGCCAGGCCCATGATGCCGGCCGAGATGGGCGTTCCCGATCTCCCGAGCGGTCCGGTTCCGAGCGGATGATCATCCGGGATGATTCCCTTGGCCTTGAAGGTGCTGAGCACCGGCGCATCGATCTTCTCGGCGAGTGCAATTATCTCGTCCCGGAAGGGACGGGCACCGTTGCCGACGATGATGACCGGGCGCTCGGCAGTTTCCAGCATGGCGACGGCCCGATCGAGCTCGGCCTGTGGGGGAGTGATCCCCACGGTCGAGAGGCGCCCTTCTGAAGGCCGGGGCGGGGGATCGTCGAGTCCCGGGAGGTTTTGTGTGTCGTCGGGGAAAATGAGGTGGGCGACGTCACGTTTGACGATGGCGTGTTTGAGGGCCAGGGCCATCAGTTCGGATGCGTTCTCTGCCACGAGCACCGTCTGGCTCCACTCCGAGACCGCTTCGAACGCCGCCGCGGTCGGGATCTCCTGGAACGCCCCGGGCCCAAGCACCTGGGTGTTGACCTGGCCGGTGAGCGCAAGGATCGGGACCCGATCGACCTTGGCGTCCCACAGGCCGGTGAGCAGGTTGGTGGCACCGGGGCCGGCGATGGCGAAACAGGCCGCCGGTTTGCCGGTCAGTTTGGCGTAGCCGCTGGCGGCAAAGGCGGCCGCGCCCTCGTGGCGGATACCGAAGTACCGGAGACGCCCGTCCTCCTCGGCGTGCTGAAGGGCCTCGGCCAGACCGAGATTCGAGTGGCCGACCATCCCGAACACCGTGTCGACGCCCCAATCGGTCATCACGTCGACCATCTGGTCCATGATCGACGGCCGGTCCTCCATGACGGGAAGCTCAACGTAGAGGCCATCCTCCCGCTCCTCGATGGCGAAGCACGAGGCGTTGTCGCCGTATCCGGCGGGCGGCGCGCCGGTGGCCGGGTCGTATTCGTAGCCATGCCATGGGCAGATGACCCACCCCCGGTCGTCGATCTCGCCATCACCGAGCGGCCCCCCCTGGTGCGGGCAGTGATTGTCGAGCGCACCCCACCCTTCGGCGGTCCGGCTGATGGCGAGCGCCCGGCCGCCTGCGACCACGGTTGTGATGAGCCCGACCTCGAGGTCGCCCGGATCGATCTTGTGCCATTGGGTGGTGTTGCCTGGCTCGTGCATGAGGTCCCCCGTTGCGTTCGGCTGAAACTAGCGGTGTGCGGGTGGACTTCGCCGGGAGCGGGGCTATTGTTACGCCGTTCCAGGACGTCCCGTAGGAGTACCGCCGTGTCCGACACAACAGTGAAAGCAACCATCCGCACCGCCCTCGGCAGCGCCGAGTCCCGCCGGATGCGCCGCGCCGGGTCTGTGCCCGCCGTGGTCTACGGGCGCGAGTCCGAGGCTGCCTCGGTGGCAGTCGACAGTCGAGCGCTGTACAAGGCGCTCCACACGGAGGCCGGTTTGAACGCGGTCATCACACTGGACCTCGATGGGACCGAGATCACCACCCTCGCCCGTGAGGTGCAGCGTCACCCACTCCGGGGCGATATCACGCACCTCGACTTCATTCGCATCTCCCTGACCGAGACGGTTGCCGCCGAGGTCGGGATCGACTTCGAAGGCGAGCCGGTTGGTGTGCGCGACGACGGTGGCATCGTCGAGACCATCCGAGCGACCGTCAATCTCGAGGCTCTCCCGACAGCGATTCCGTCCAGCATCGCGCTCGACATCTCCGAGCTCACCATCGGTGATGTGCTCCGTGTTTCCGACCTACCGGTCATTGAGGGCGTTGAATACACCGACGACCCGGAGGCCGGTCTCGTGACCGTATCGGTGCCTGCGGCCGTCATCTCCGAAGAGGTCGAAGACGAACTGCTCGAGGGTGAGGAAGGCGAAGAAGGTGCTGAGCCTGGTGAAGAGGGTGAAGAAGGCGCTGAAGAAGGCGCTGGGGATTCAGACGGCGACTGAGGCCGGTGAAGCCACTCTGCTGATCGGGTTACGAAACCCCGGCGCCAAGTATGCCGGGACCCGCCACAACATCGGTGCCGACGCGGTTGCCGTTGTCGCCGACCGGATACCGGCAAGCTTCCGTTCTGCTCCGCGCGGAATCCCGGCCCAGGTAGCCGACGGACGGATAGCGGACTCGCGGGTCCGCCTGGCAATGCCGACCACATTCATGAACGAGTCCGGTCAGGCGGTCGGACCGCTCATCCGCTATTTCTCGCCCGAATCGTTCATCGTCGCTCACGATGACATCGACCTGGCATTCGGGACGATGCGGATCCATCACGGGCGAGGGTCGGGCGGCCACAACGGCATCAAGTCGATCGTCGACACCACCGGTGGGACCGAGTTCTGGCGGCTGCGGATCGGCGTCGGTCGGCCTCCTGGTCGGATGGATCCGGCCGACTTCGTGCTGCAGCGGTTCTCGACAGACGAGGAGGCCGAGATCCTCCTGCAGGAAGCGGCCGACGTGCTCGAGGCCTTCGTTGCCGGCGGGGTGGAGGCTGCCCGCCAGGCGGCCGGCGACCTCAAGCGCGGTTGAGAGCGCTCGTCACCGGCGCGACCGGCTATGTGGGTGGCGCCATCCTGGATCACCTCTCGGCCGCAGGCCACAACGTCACCGCCACGGTGCGATCGCAGGCAGGAGCCCGGGCGGTCCGCGCTCGCGGCGGCATGCCCGTCGCCGCCGATGTGCGCGACGCCGACGCCCTCATTCGGGCGATGGACGGGCGCGACACGGTGTTCCACGCTGCTGGAGTGAACGGCTTCTGTTTGCCCGATTCGAGCGAGATGTTCGCGACGAACGTGGATGGTTCGGTTGCCGTCATCCGGGCCGCGCTCCGGGCCGGGGTTGGGAAAGTGATTTACACCTCATCGGCGGTGACCATCGGCGAGGAGGCGGGGACGGTGGGAACCGAGTCGACCGTGCACCGCGGTCGGTACCTCTCGGACTACGAGCGGTCCAAGGTGGAAGCCGAACGGGCGGTGGCCATCGAAGCCGAGGATCTCGGGGTGAACGTCGTTTCAGTGAACCCCGCCTCGGTGCAGGGTCCGGGCCGCGTGACGGGAACGGCCCGGCTGTTGCTGGCCTTCCTCAAGGGTCGATTGCGCTGGCTGCCTGCCACACGGGCCACGATCGTCGATGTCGATGACTGTGCCCGAGGTCATCTCGCCGCCGCCGAGCATGGAGCCAAGGGCGCCCGCTATCTACTGGCGGGTGCCACCCTTTCGACCGCCGAGATGGCACAGGAGCTCGCCTCGGTTGCCGGCATCGACGTCAGGATTCGAACGCTGTCCCCGACGGTGGCCAGGGGAGCCGGAATCATGGTCGGCGCCGGCTATCGACTGGCCCGGAGGCAGGCCCCCATCTGTCCCGAGATGATCCGCACCATGCTGCACGGCCACGCCCTCGACGGTTCCCGGGCCGAGCGAGAACTCGGCCTCGAATACACCCCGATAGAGGTCACCTTCCAGCGGATGGTGGAGTGGTATCGGCAACAAGGACACCTCTGACGTCGGCCCGCGGCGTGACGTATGAGCATTTCGCCAACGAGCACGCCGCCCGGGGCCGATCGGCCGGCCCGCTGACGGCGCACAGACGAGCTGCCGCCCGGACCGATCCGGGTACCGGTACGAACATGCCGAAACCTAACCTGCCGTCCAGTCGGTCCACCTCTGGTGACCAACCGGAAACGAAGGGAAACAGTGATGTCATTCGAGAATGAGTTTGCTTACACAGCGACACAGTTTGAAGTCGTTTTGGGTGTCTTCACACTCACAGCCGCCGTCTTTGCCGCTGTCCTGGTCTACTCCTTGGCCACATCAGGCAGCATCGCACCCCGCTACCGGCTGACGTCCTACCTAACCGGTGTCGTCATGGTCTCGGCCTTCTTCGAGCTCGGCCTGCTAGCCCTGCGCTGGAACAATGCCTTTGCGTGGAACGGCTCTGAGTATGTGCAGGAGGGCAACCTCTTCTCGAACGGTTTCCGATACATGAACTGGAGCATCGACGTCCCAGTGCTGCTCACCCAGCTCCTGATCGTCGCCGGGATCACCGGGCTCGCATTCCGGCGGCGTTGGGCTGCATTCGTCATCGCCGGTCTCGCCATGATATGGACCGGCTACATCGGGCAGTTCGACGAGATTGACGGTGGAGTCTCGTTCTGGCTGTGGGGTGCGATTAGCACGGTCTTTTACCTCTGGCTCCTCTACGTGGCCTGGCAAACGATCCGCGACGCGCGGGCAAACGCCCCGAACCCTGGTATTGCGCGCCTGTTCCAGACCGTGTGGATTCTGTTCCTAGTCTCTTGGACGATCTATCCCCTCGCCTACTTGATGCCTCAGATCAGCTTCACGGCCGAGGGAGTGGTGGCGAGGAATCTCATTTACAGCTTTGCCGATATCGCATCGAAGGCTGTCTACGGGATCCTGCTTGCGGTGATCGCTCAGAAGGTGAGCGCGGCGGTCGGATACAAACCCGCCATCGAGGCCGAGGAGGCGTTTGCCGAACAGGCGAGTTAGCTCGCCAGTCGACCAGAGGAGATGGTCATCTGCTGCCATCCCCTCCACATTCGAGTCCGTGGAGTAGTAGCGGGAACCGGGGGTTCTCCGACGTGGGGTCGAACCCGTCGGGACCCCGCTTGGGTCTCGTCGGGGTGCTCAGGCAAAAGGCCCTCGGTGCGGCCTCGACATGGGGGCACGATACGTTCACGACAGAAACCAGTCTCACGAGCCGCGCCATCCATCCCCGCTTGAAGAAGCTCGGTGCCGAAAGCTTCGTCCGGTTCCGCCAACTCGTCCTCCACCCCGCCACTTCCGGCGGGCAGTGGGGAAGTTGAGCGCACCTGCCGCGAACCCGTCGCCACCCACCCCTACCCAATCCGAGACCCCATCACCACCGGCTACTAGCCACACGCCAACCACGGACTCCTCGACCACATCTAACCCAACCCCTCCTAGACCACCCCAAAACGTCAGTGATGTGCTGAAGGTCCACCCTTACTGCTTACTGCCGTGGATCGCCATACGCTTACTCTGCTCCAGGGCGGTCTCGCTGTAGCCTCCCTCTTTCATGGCGCAGCTCGGTGCCTTTGTGGACCGCTGGTCGGCCCTCGACATGCCGACACCCCCGGGGCGACTGGTGGTGCCGGGGCCTCTGCGCGCCTTCTTCCTCGCTGGGATTGCCGCCCGGGCATCTGCTCCGGTGCTGGCCGTGGTGCCCGGTGAGCAAGAGGCCGAGGAACTGGCCGACGATCTTTCGCTCTTCTGGGACGACGCCCTTGTCCTTCCCGCCTGGGAAACGCTTCCCTTTGAGCACGTCTCTCCAAACGCCGGCACCATGGCTCGACGGGCACGAGCTCGCCATCGGCTTAGTTCGGATGAACCGGGGGCGGTGGTGGTGGCCTCGGTTCGTGCCGCCATTCAGCGGATCAGCCCGGTGCCGGTCGATCCAATTCTGCTCGGTGCAGGATCCATAGAGGACCCTGTCGAGGTGGCAGCCGCGCTGGCCGCCTACGGATATCACCGCACCGACCGTGTTGAGGGCCGGGGTGAGTTCGCCGTGCGGGGCGGGATCGTCGATGTGTATCCGGCCGGGGCCGATGGGCCGGTGCGGGTGGAGTTCTGGGGTGATGAGGTCGAGTCGGTGCGCTCGTTCTCCGTCGCGACCCAGCGGTCGGCGGGCGATTCGAAGCTGGTCGCCTACCCGGCGCGTGAACTGCGAGCGACCGACCAGATCCGGTCGCAGGCTCGGGAGCTGCTGACATCGGCTCCGTGGGCGGCGGCAACCTGGGATCGGCTGGCCGAAGGTTTGATGTTCGCCGGCATGGAATCCTGGCTGCCCTGGCTGGCACCCGAACACACAGCCATCGATGAGCTCAGTGCCGATGCCACGGTGATCGTGTTCGAGCCCGTCCGCAGCCGCGGTCGCTGTGAGGACCTCCGGGCCGAAGAGGCCGATTTGGCCGAGGCGCTTGCTCCCACCTGGGGAGAAGCGAGCCCGCCGGCCGGCGAGCATCCGAATCTCTACCTGGATCTGGACACGGCGGTGGCAGGTCGAGATGTGTTGGAGGCACCGGCGCTTGCCGCCGGCCCCGCCGATGTCGGATTGCAGATCAGGGGATTCGACGCCACCGCCGGCGACGCAGCCTCGGTGGCCGGATCCGTCAACCACCTTCGGACCCGGCAAATCGACGTCGTGGTGGCGATGGATGGAGTTGCTGCCGCGGACCGGGTGGGGAAGGTCCTGGGTGAAGAGGGCATCCACCTCGCCCGCAACGAAACCACCGGCGGCTCCGCCATCATCTCAGTCGGCATCCACCGCGGGTTCGTCTTCCCGGCGGCTTCGCTTGCCGTAGTCGGCGAGCAAGAAGTCGCCGGCAGGCGGCGAGCCCATCGCCACGCCTCGCGGGGCCGCGCCACGGCCAGCGAGCGGTATCGCGACCTGGAAGAAGGCAGCTACGTCATCCACCATCGGCACGGGATCGGCCGGTTCGAAGGTCTCGTGACCCAGGAGATGGCGGGGACTGAGCGGGACTACCTGCTACTGGCGTATGCCGCCGGCGACAAGCTCTACGTCCCAACCGATCAGCTCGCCGCCGTCCGCCCGTATACGGGCGGGGAGGCGCCGCGTTTGTCGCGCATGGGGGGTGCCGACTGGTCGGCGACTCGATCGAAGGTCAGACACGAATTGGCCGCCATCGCCGAGCGAGTGGTCGCATTGCATCGGGAGCGAGCTTCGATCACCGGACACGCCTATGCCCCCGATACCCCCTGGCAGCGTGAGTTCGAGGCGGCATTTCCGTTCGAGGAGACACCCGATCAGCTCTCGGCCATATCGGCAATGAAGGCCGACATGGAGGGGCCCGATCCGATGGATCGGCTCATATTCGGCGATGTCGGGTTCGGCAAGACCGAAGTGGCCATTCGCGGCGCCTTCAAGAGCATCCAGGAGGGACGGCAGGCGGCCATGCTGGTCCCGACCACCCTGCTCGCCCAGCAGCACCACCAGACGTTCACCGATCGGTTCGCCCCCTACCCGGTCCGGGTCGAGGTTCTGAGTCGATTCCTGACCGCCAAGCAGCAGAAGGAGGTGGTAGCCGGGGTGGCGGACGGATCAGTCGACCTCGTCATTGGCACCCATCGCCTCCTGAGCGAGGACATTGTGTTCAAGAAGCTCGGCCTGCTCATCGTGGATGAGGAGCAACGCTTCGGTGTTACCGCCAAGGACCGCATCAAGGAGCTCCAGTCGCAAGTCGACGTCCTCACGCTCACCGCCACACCGATCCCACGCACGCTCGAGATGGCGCTCACGGGGGTGCGGGAGGTCAGCAGGATTCAGACGCCTCCGCAGGATCGTCAGCCGATCCTCACCTATGTCGGTCCCTACGACGCTCCGTCGGTGTCGGCAGCCATTCGGCGCGAGGTGCTCCGTGAGGGACAGGTGTTCTACGTCCACAACCGGATTCAGTCGATCGACCATGCCGTTGCCCGGTTGCGCGACCTGGTCCCGAACGCTCGCTACGCCACCGCCCACGGGCGGATGAGCGAGGGCCAGCTCGAACAGGTCATGCTCGACTTCTGGAACCACGAATACGACGTCCTCGTTGCGACCACGATCATCGAATCCGGGCTCGATCTCCCGATGGTCAACACGTTGATCGTCGAACGAGCCGATCTGCTGGGCCTCGCCCAGCTCTACCAGCTGCGGGGGCGGGTGGGCCGCTCGAGCCAGCGAGCCTACGCCTACCTGTTCCACCCGCCGGAGGAGCGGCTCACCGATGTCGCCTATCGCCGGCTGGAGGCGGTCGGGGAGCACACCGACCTTGGATCGGGCTTCGAGCTCGCCATGCGGGATCTCGAGATCCGCGGTGCCGGCAGCATGCTGGGTGAGGTGCAGTCGGGCCATGTCGCCGCCGTCGGTTTCGACCTGTACACAGAGCTGGTGGCCGAGGCCGTCCACGAGCTGCGAGGCACCAAGCCGGAGGTCGAGGAGCTGAAACAAGTGCGGATCGACCTCGACGTCACCGCCCACCTGCCGGACGACTACGTCCCCGACCAGGCGGCTCGCCTCGAGGCGTACCGGCGTCTCGCCGCCGCTTCCACGCAGGGCGAGGTCGAGGACGTCGTGGTGGAGTGGCGAGATCGCTATGGCCCGCTCCCGTCCGAGGCGGTCGTCCTCATCGACGTCGCCCTGTTGCGGGTCGAGGCGCTCCGGGTCGGCCTCGAGGACATCGTGAAGATGCGAAACGAGATCAAGCTTTCGCCGGTTTCGCTCTCCGCCTCACAGGAGGTACGGCTCCATCGGCTCGCCCGGCGCTCGGTCGTGCGCGGGAACGTAGTCTTCGTTCCGGCCCCCGCCGGCCTGCCGGGCGGCTTGATCGAATTCGTACGATCGATGTGGCCAGAGCAGAATGAGGATGCATGAAGAAAACACTGATTGTTCTCGGGGCCGTTCTGGTTCTCGGTGCCTGTGCCGGCAGTGACGCCGTCGTGACGATTGATGGCGTGACCCTCGATCTGGACGATGTCCCCGTCGCGTCGGAATCCTCCACCATCGACGATGACACCTTCCGCAATGCCCTCAACTGGGCCATCCGCGACCGGGTGTTGACGGCGGCGGCGGAAGACGAATTCGGTATCACGTTCGCCGAGGAGGAACTCAACGACCGGGCGTCGACCGCCCTTGCCTCGCTCGATCCCTCAGAGCAGGACGACCCGAGAGCCAATCTCAACTACTTCCTCATCCAGGCCCGGGTGGGCCTCGATGGGCTGCTGTGGCCTCAGGTGGATCCGCTGCTCCCCGAGGACCAATCTCAGAACGCGTGGGCCATCGAGAAGCTGCTCGCGGCCGACGTCGAGGTCGATCGCCGCTATGGGGAGTGGCGGGTGAACCCGGAGCCGCTCGTATACGAACCGTGATCACCATCGTCGGCCTCGGCCCGGCCGGCGCCGACCAGCTGACGCGGGCGGGATGGGCGGCGATCGAGTCGGCCGACCGCGTCATCGTCCGCACGCTCGACCATCCCGCCGCAGATGACATCGCCCGGGTTCGTGAGGTTGAGACGTGTGATGACCTGTACGAGCAGGCAGACGGGTTCTCCGAGGTCTATGAGCGGATCGCCGAACGGGTCCTGACCGCCGGGGCGGCCGGTCCGGTCGTGTACGCAGTCCCCGGCCATCCTGCGATAGCGGAAAGGGCGGTGGGGCTCATTCGAGAGAGGGCGGGCGCGGACGATCTCCCCGTCCAGGTCATCGGAGCACCGTCGTTTCTCGATGTCCTGATGGAGCGACTCGAGTTGGATCCGCTCGACGGCGGTCTGCAACTGCTTGACGCCCGCCAGCTTCCGGATCCTCTCTTTCTCGGCCTCCCGACTGTGTTTGCGCAGGTAGACACCCCGCTGGTGGCCGGCGACCTCACAGGCCGGCTGCTCGAGGTGCTCGAGCCCGATCATCCGGTGGTGGTGGCGACCGATCTTGGCACTGCCGATGAGCTCCTCGCGACCGTTGCGCTGGCCGACCTGGACCAGGAGCCGATCGGACCCCGCACCTCTGTGTACCTCGATCCCGGCCAGGTGGGTCTGCCCGGGTTGCTGGCCGTTAGTCTTCGTCTCCGGCAGGAGTGCCCGTGGGACGCCAAGCAGACCCACCACAGCCTGGCCCGCCATCTCATCGAAGAGGCCTACGAGCTGATGGAGGCCATCGGGCGCCTCCCGGCCGACGCGCCGGCCGGGGATGCCGACGTCCCCGCCTACCTCGAAGTCGAAGAAGAGCTCGGCGATGTGCTGCTCCAGGTGATCTTTCATTCCATGCTGGCGGCCGAGGCGGGCGTCTTCGACATCGAGTCCGTGGCCGAGCACCACCGCCGCAAGCTTGTTTCCCGGCATCCCCATGTGTTTGGCGTGGACGGCGAGCCGCCCATCGAGGTGAACGGCGCCCCCGAGGTCACCCGAAACTGGGAAAAGATCAAGCAGGCCGAGAAGGGCCGGGATTCGCTCATGGACGATGTCCCGGTAGCGATGCCGGCGCTGGCCCGGGCTGCCAAGATGCAGCGGAGGGCCTCATCGGTCGGATTCGACTGGGAACGCCCTGCCGACGTGCTGCCCGTCCTGCGGGGCGAATTGGAGGAACTCTCGGCGGCCCTCGGCGACACCGAGGCTGTCGAACACGAGCTGGGCGATGTCCTGTTCACCCTCGTCAATCTTGCCCGCCATCTCCACATCGACCCTGAGATGTCGCTCCGCCAGGCCGTCGACCGATTCTCAGAGCGGTTCCGTTCCATGGAAGCGACGGGCGATCTGCATGGGCTCACGATCGACGAGTTGAACAAGCTGTGGGAGCAAGCGAAACGGCCTCCGGCCTCCGGCCCCCAGCCTCCGGCCACCTGACAGGCGCGGGCATCGTTCTGGCCGACGGCCGATGGC
>SHLN01000248.1 GCA_004283105.1 Acidimicrobiia bacterium | reverse complement strand
ATCATGGCCGCCACGTCGTTTCTCGTCGTTGTACGCCACAAAGACAACATCAAGCGGATGGTGGGGAGCGGCGAGCAGACGCTCTGAGGGATAAAGTGCTTGCAATAGTTTGCAGTGTGCTATCTTTTGCGAGCTAACCATGCCTGCCATTGCCACCCCCCTCGACCGTCCACCCGGCTACCCCGCCCACTTCGAAGAGCGCGTGCGCCTCGACGATGGGCGCGAGGTGTTCATCCGACCGGTCGTTCCCGCCGACGCCGCCGAGCTCGGCTTCGAGCTGGAACATGCCGATCCTGAGACGCTCTATCACCGGTTCTTTGGAGCACGCCTCCGGATCGATGAAGAACTGCTCAGGTATCTGACGGTCCTCGACTACGACCGCCGGTTTGCCCTGGCGGCGTTTGCCGACAGCGGGGTCGCCATCGCCCGGTATGAAGGGGCCCCGGGCTCGGATGTTGCTGAGATGGCCGTGGCCGTCAAGCCGCCGTGGCGCCGGATCGGTCTGGCGACCGTGCTGCTGGAGCGGCTTCAGGATGCTGCTCGTGAGCGGGGCATTCGGAGGCTGCGGGCCGATTTTCTGGCCGACAACGCCGCCGCCCGCGGGCTGATTGCCCGGGCAGGTTTCGAGTCTCCGGTCTACCAGTTCGGGGTTGGCTCGGTCGAGAGTGACCTGACGACGTAGCGGTAGGCTCCCGACCCATGGCTGCCATTCGGGTCAGGGGACTCTCCAAGCACTACGGCGCTCTCACGGCCGTCGACGGCATCGACCTGACCATCGAAGAGGGCGAGGTGTTTGCCCTGCTCGGCCCAAACGGGGCCGGTAAGTCGACGACCGTCGAGATCCTGGAAGGGCACCGTATCCGAACTGCCGGCGACGTCGATGTGCTCGGCTTCGACCCGGCCACCGGCGGGCGGGCCTTCCGGGAGCGGATCGGCATCGTGCTTCAGCAAACGGCGCTGGAACGAGAACTCGAAGTGGCCGAGGTCATCGCCACCTACGCCGGCTTCTATCCCCGCCGCCGAGATGTGGACGAGGTCATTCATCTGGTCGGGTTGGACGAGAAACGGGCTGCTCGCATCAAGACCCTGTCTGGAGGACAGAAGCGCCGGCTCGAGCTTGCTCTCGGCATCGTCGGAGATCCGGACGTCATCTTCCTCGACGAACCGACCACCGGATTCGATCCCTCGGCGCGTCGCCAGGCGTGGGAGCTGATCGCCAATCTGCGGACGCTCGGCCGGACCATCCTGCTCACGACCCACTACATGGACGAAGCCCAGAACCTTGCCGACCGGGTTGCGGTGATCGCAAACGGACAGATCGTGGCCGAGGGAACGCCGGAGTCGATCGGTGGCCGGGCCGAAGGAGCGGCGACCATCACGTTCGTGACCGAAGGATTGAGCCGGGAGCAATTGCCCGCCCAGGCGCAGTCCGGTTTCGACGAAGCCAGTGGGATCGTCACCATCCAGACACCGAATCCCACCGCCGTCCTCAACGACCTGACCGGCTGGGCCCTCGAGCGGGGGGTTGAGCTGGAGGCTCTTGCCGTCGCCCGGCCGAGCCTGGAGGACATCTATCTCCAGCTGACCGAGGAGGGCATGTGAGGCATCGGGACCTCGGGCTGGTGCTCCAGCAGATCAGATACCAGAACAGGATCTTCTGGCGAAGCCCGGTCTCGGCGTTCTTCACGATCGCGTTCCCGCTCATGTTTCTCGTGCTGTTCACGGCCCTGTTCGGGAACGACGAGATCGGTTCGCTCGGAGTCACCACCGCGCAGTTCTATGCCCCGGCCCTGGCCGTGTTCGGGGCGGCATCGGCCACGTACACGAACCTCTCGATCACCACGGCGATCTCCCGTGACGAAGGCATCCTCAAGAAGATTCGGGGAACGCCGCTGCCTCCTTCGGTCTACATCGCCGGGCGGGTCGGATCGGCGGTATGGATTGCCCTCATTGCCGTGATCATCATGATGACGATCGGATCGGTTGTGTACGGGGTCGAGATCAGAGGAAGCACGTTTGCGGCGGCTGCGCTCTCGTTTGTCGTCGGGGCGGCCGCCTTTGCCGCTCTTGGCCTCATGGTGGCGGCCCTCGTCCCGAACGGGGATAGCGCTCCTGCCGTTGCCCAGGCGACCCTCCTGCCAACCGCCTTTGTCTCCGACGTCTTCATCGTCACAGAGGACACCCCCGCATGGATGGAGGCGCTCGGCAACATCTTCCCGCTCAAGCACTTCGTGGCGGCCTTCGGAGACGCCTTCAACCCCACGTTGGGCGGATCCGGGTTTGCATGGAGCGGCTCGGAGAACGAATACGCCATCGGTCTCCACCTGGCCGTCATGGCCGCCTGGGGAATCGGGGCCGCCATCATTGCCGTCCGATACTTCAAGTGGGATCCGCAGGGGCACCGCCGGGGCAGCCGACGGCGCGCCGGGCGTGCGGGCGCTAACAGTTGACCGTTGACGTCGACGTTGACGTGGGCCCGATGGCCGATGGCTGGCAGTTACAATCCTCCGCCCGTGGAAACCTTCCTCATATCCCTCGCCATCTTCGTGGCCCGGTTGGCCGATCAGTCGATCGGGACCATGCGCATTATGTTCCTCATGCGAGGTCGGAGGGCGATCTCGGGTTTGCTCGGTTTCTTCGAATCGGGCATCTGGCTGCTGGCGGTGAGTCAGGTCGTCACGAATGTCGACGAGCCGATCAAGGTGATTGCCTTCGCCGGCGGCTTTGGTGCCGGGACGGCGCTCGGGGGAACGGTTGAACGCTGGCTGGCGATCGGCAAAGGCGTGCTGCGGATAGTGGCGCCGTTCGACTCGCCGCAGGCCTCCGTAGCACTCCGGCAGGCCGGCTTTGCCGTCACGGACGTGAATGCCGAGGGTCGCAACGGCCCGGTCCGCCTTGCGTTCTCAGTGGTGCCGCGCAAGCGCAAACAGGAGGCGCTCGACATCGTCCGCTCCGTCAATCCGGAGGCGTTTGTCACCTTTGAGGATGTCGAGACGCCCACGCTGGCGGCCCGGCGAGCATTCTGGGTTCGCAAGTGAAAACCGCCGGGCATGTCGGTGGCAGGAGGGCGGCGTAGGCTGCGGCCGACACAAGGAGTCGCCGTGGACACGTTCGAAGCCCTCTACACCACCCGGGCCATGCGCCGGGTCAAGCCGGATCCCATCCCTGAGGATGTCGTGCAGCGCATGCTCGACGCCGCCATCCGGGCCCCTTCGCCGGGCAATACCCAGCAATGGCGATTCGTCACGGTGACCGACCGCGATCTCATCGGCGAGCTCGGGGTCCTCTATCAACGCTCCTGGGAACAGCTCGAGGCAACCGCCTACGCCGGGCGGCGGGAGCAGGCCGAAGCCCGTGGAGACACGGTTACCCAACGTGTGCTCTCATCGGCGAGCTGGCTGGCCGCCAACTTCGGGCAGGTCCCGCTCGTGATCCTGCCGTACGTGCGCAACGACCCGGACGGATCAGGCATCTATCCGGCGGTGTGGAACCTCATGCTGGCGGCCCGGGCTCAGGGAGTCGGGACCACCCTCACCACCGTCCTCCATCACTTCGCCGCAACTGAGGTCGGCGAGGTGCTCGGTGTTCCGACCGACAAGGGGTGGCGGAACGTGGCCGCCATCACCTGCGGCTATCCGCTCGGCAAGTGGGGGGTAGCCGCCCGGCCTCCCGTCGAGCAAGTGGTCTACGCCGACCGCTGGGGCGAGCCGCCGGAGTGGAGTATTCCCGAACCGCTGTGGAGCTACGAGGGGTAGTTGCTGGTTGCTGGTTGCTGGTTGCTGGTTGCTGGAACACAGGAACGCGCTTGGCAACCC
>SHLN01000042.1 GCA_004283105.1 Acidimicrobiia bacterium | reverse complement strand
TTCGGGTTGCGGGGGCAGAGATGACGTGGCGCACCTCCGGTCCCGGGCGGTGACAGAGCTTCGGTAGGGTCTCTGGTAGTCCCCGGGGAATCTGGACCGAAGCCAATGAGCGGTGAGGAAAGAGGCGGAGCCGAGTCTTCTGCTCCTCTGCTGACGATCAAGCTCGTCCCACCGGTGCTGACGTCCCGATGGCTCCCGAGGCCGGACGTCGTCGAACGCCTGGTCGGCGCAGATACGCAGGTCTTGTTGATTACTGCGCCGGCGGGCTGGGGCAAGACGTCCCTCCTGGCCGCATGGCTTGACGCCGAGCAGGGTCGACGTCCGGCGGCGTACCTCCGGCTCGAGGAAGGCGATGACACCGGGCCGGTCTTTTGGACGTACGCGGCTGCTGCGCTCAGCAGAGCCAATCCGGAGCTCGCCACAGGCGCCGAGGACGCGCTCCGGAGTCCGGATGTCGATCCGATGCGAGACGTCGTGCCGTCGTTGCTCAACGAGTTGACCGAGGTCGACGAACCTCTGCTGTTGGTGCTCGACGACTATCACGTGATCTCCCGAGAGGACATCCACCGCTCAGTCGGCTACTTCATCGAGCACCTTCCGCCCGGGGTGCAGCTGGTCATCGCCTCCCGAGCCGATCCCCGGCTGCCGCTGGGCCGCCTGAGGGCGTCGGGCAATTTCATGGAGCTCCGTGCGCACGACCTCGCCTTCTCTGCGATGGAGACCGCAGAACTGCTCAGGCGCCGCTTCGCAGTGGATCTCGACGACGGTGACATCGAGTTGCTCCGCCGCCGGACCGAAGGCTGGCCGGCTGCAGTTCATCTCGCCGGTATGTCGCTCCAGGACACCGAGGATCCCTCCGATTTCGTGGTCCGCTTCGCAGGCGACGACCGAAATGTCGCTGACTTTCTCATCGGGGAGGCGCTCGAGAGGGTGTCGGACAGCGATCGGGAGTTCCTGCTGCGCACCTCGGTGCTCGACCAGATGACAGGTTCCCTCTGCGACGAGGTGGCCCGCGTCACCGGCGCGGCGGCGATCCTGGATCGCATGGAGCGAAGCGGTCTGTTCCTGATTCCCCTCGACACCACACGCCGCTGGTATCGCTTTCACCGGCTGTTCGGCGACTGGCTGCGCCACGAATTGCGGAGGACCGACCCGGCCATCATTCCCACCCTGCATCTCACCGCGGCGCGGTGGTACGCCGAGACCGGCTCCCTCGAACCAGCCATCACTCACGCCATCAACGCACGGGACTACTCCCTGGCGGCGCGATTCATCGACCGGTACCTGCAGGACTGGACGGCTGTGCACTGGTCGCTGGTCTGGCAGTGGTTCCAGGAGCTTCCCGATGAGGCAATCCGAGCCCACCCAATGACTGCTGTCGGCAGGTTCAACGTGGCGCTCGCCCGGGGCGACTTCGCCTCGAGCTCACAGTGGCTGGAGGCGGCTGAAGCGGCGCTCGGGGCCGTACCACCCGACCTGCGACCGACCGTCGAAACGACCGTGGCCGTTCACCGGGCCTTCGGTGAGCTGGTCGCGGGCGGCGACATGGACGCAGCGCGGACCGCATTCCTGGCGATTGCTGATCAGGAGCGGTCCAAGCAGTCGATCATGTTCGCTCAGTCGATCGGCCTCGCCGGCCTTTCCACCTTCTGGACCACCGGGCCGCTCGAAGCCATTCCGCTGCTTCTCGAAGGCGCGATGGCTCGCAGGCGGGAGTCATTGCGAGATGGCGGAGTCACCGCCCTGCTCGCTTTGGCATACGCGGAGGTTGGGGATTGGACCGCGGCCGAGGATGTCGCCGCCGACGCGATCGCCCTCCCCGAACCGGACGAGTGGATCGGCTATCCCGATCGCATGGCTGCTCACTACGCCCTCGGGAAGGCTCTCCTCGCCCGTGGTGAGCGTACCGAAGCCGCCTCCCGCATCAGCACCGGCCTGGGCATGGCCCGGGAGTGGGTCGAACCGATCTTCATCGCGTACGGGTGCCTGGCTCTGGCCGAGGCTTTCACGGACTACGCCGAGAAGCGGGCTCTGGTTCGCGAGGCGCGGACGATGATCGAAGGTACCCGAGGACGGGGACGAATCATCGAGCTCGTCGCGGCGGCAGAGCGGAAGCTGGCGATGCGAAGACCTGCCCAGCAGACAGCAGGCACTGTGTACGTCGAGCCGCTCACCGAACGAGAGCTGGCGGTGTTGCGCCTGCTCAGGACTGACCTCTCCCTCCGGGAGATCGCCAATGAGCTCTACATCTCACACAACACCGTCAAGAGCTACACCCAGGCGATCTACCGCAAGCTCGGCGTCACCTCGCGGTCTGCTGCTCTCGAGACCGCCTCCGACATCGACATCGTCTGAAGGCTCACCCGGGGCGGTTCACCGTCAGGGCGATGGAATCCCACCCCGGGTTCCTCGACACTCATGACATGGAGCACGACCATCAGGACGGCGGCGCGGGTACCCGACGATTCCGTATCTGGGTCCAGGGACGGCTAGACGAGGGATTCAGCGAAGGCCTTGCCGGGATCGAGCAGGAAGCCGTGCCGGCGGGAACGATCCTGCACGGCGAGGTGCTCGATCAGTCGCAACTGCACAGCACCCTCGACCTTCTCCGCAGTCTGGGCATCGAGGTGGTCCGCTTCGAGGTGGACCCGCATCCGACCGACCCGGCGAGTGGCGCATGGGTCACGACCAGGAGGAAGGACTGATGAACGTAGCGATCGTCTTCGATAGCAAGACCGGAACAACCAAAGGGGCGGCTGAGGCAATGGCAGAACTCGTCCAAGCAGCCGGGCACCAATGCACCGTCACCCCGGTTCAAGATGCGGACCCTGCATCGGTGAGCGCCGCCGACGCGATATGCGTCGGGAGCTGGTGCAAGGGCCTCTTCTTCTTCTTCCAGCATGCCACCGAAGCCACGATGGACTTCATCGATAGCCTCGACACCCTCGAAGGCAAGCCGGCCGCAGTGTTCTGCACCTACAAGACCGCAGTGGGCGGGATGCTCCCCAAGATGGCCGCGAGATTGCGCAACCGCGGAGCCAACGTCACCGGGTCGTTCAAGTCGCGAGGGCCCGCTGTCGCTGAGGGTTTCGGGGACTGGATCAAGAGCCTCGGATAGGCGACTGCTGTGTGGCCCGAGCAGACAGAGAGGATGGTGTGATGTTCAATCGAATCCTGGTCATTGGTGCGACCGGCATGCTGGGTCGGCCGGTGGTGACCCGCTTCATCGAGGCCGGCCATACGGTTCGGATCCTCACCCGCGGCGCTGAGAAGGCAAAAGCGATGTTCGGTGACACCGTCGAGATTGCTGAGGGATCGGCGACGGACATTGGCGATGTCCGGTCGGCGATGGCCGGGTGCGATGCGGTGCACATCAACCTGACGCCGGCAACGGAGTACACCGCCACGAGCCACGTCATCGAGGTGGCAGACGGTCGGCTCGAACGCCTCGGCTACGTCTCGGCGACGACGCTCAGCGAAGAGGCCCGGTGGTTCTACCGGACCGACGTGAAGATGCGCACCGAACAGCTCGTGCGAGACAGCGGTCTCCCGTATGCGATCTTCTGTCCGACCTGGGTGATGGAGACCCTGCAGAACTTCATTCGCGGGGGCAAATGGGCACTCTCCGTCGACGGCAGGAATCCCCCACAGCTGCACTGGTTTGCCGCAGCCGATTTCGGCCGGATGGTCGCCGCCTCCTACGAGGACGACCGGGCACTTGGCAAGCGCCTGTATGTCTACGGGCCGGAAGGGATCACGATCGGCGACGCAATGGATCGCTTCGCCGCCGCCTGCTACCCGGAGGCGCGGGTGATCCATTTGCGGGTCTGGCAAGCGCGACTCCTGGCCAAGCTGATCCGCAACGCGGAGCTGGCCGAGGTCACAGAGTTGATCGAGTATCTCGACACCGCCGGTGAGCACGGCGAACCCGCCCTCGCCAACGAGCTCTACGGCGCACCGACGATCACGCTCGACGACTGGTTCAAGATGCCGAGAGACGAACAGGGCGGGTTCGCTCATTAGCCGCGGAGAGGCGGGAACACCCGGGGCGGTTGAGAGGGAGGGTGATGCCCAACCCCCCTCTTTGGGCAGAGGATTCGAGTATGGCGAACAACCAGGAACGGAAGGAGAAACCAGTGACTGAAGAACAACGTCAACGGGCTATTCGGCGTATCCGAGCCAAACGCGAGTTTCGCTCCCATTTAGCCGTCTATCTCGCTGTGAATGCACTCCTCGTGCTCATCTGGGCGATGACCTCTGCCGCGTACTTCTGGCCGGTTTGGCCAATGTTCGGATGGGGCATCGGCGTTGTCGCCCACGGGGTGGGCGTCTACGCCGGGCCGTCGGAGATCACCGAAGCGCAAATTGAACGCGAGCTGCACGGTCGGCTCGGGTCGTAGCACGCGCCCTCGGAAGGGAAGGACCGGACATGGAACACGATCGTGAATTCGACATTGTGGTGTGGGGAGCAACCGGCTTCACGGGGAGGCTTGCAGCGGAGAAGCTGGCGGCCCGCGTTGGGAGCAGCGGAGACCTGCGTTGGGCGATCGGGGGACGCAACCAGGCCAAGCTCGAGTCGGTGCGATCCAGCCTGGGCATCGCGGCGGCCGACATCCCGATCATCACAGGCGACAGCCATGACACGGCATCCATGGACGCGTTGGCGGCCCGGACCAGAGTGGTGTGCTCAACGGTTGGTCCGTACGCCATGTACGGCTCCGAACTCGTGGGGGCGTGTGCGCGTGCCGGCACGCACTACTGCGACCTGTCGGGCGAAGCGCACTGGATCCGGGAGATGATGGACGCCCACCAGGCCGGGGCGGCGGAGACCGGTGCCCGGATTGTCCACGCATGCGGCATGGACTCCATCCCGTCGGACGTAGGTGTGTATTTCCTCCAGCAGCGCGCCAGGCAGCTCCACGGGAAGCCGTGTTCCCGGGTCAGGATGAGGGTGATCGAAATGGCTGGAGGGTTCAGCGGCGGTACTGCCGCCAGTCTGCTGCACGGGACCGAAGCGGGTCGGAAGGATCTGTCAATCATGCGGGCCATGACCGAGCCGTATTACCTGGCTCCAGAAGGCCACCGCCAGGGACCCGATGAGCCGGAGAGCATGAGATCGACGAAGGTGGAATACGACCAGGATCTACAGGCCTGGACGAAGCCGTTCTTCATGGGGCCGATGAACACCAAGATCGTGCGCCGGACCAATGCAGTCCTCGGCTATCCATACGGCGAAGATTTCCGCTATGACGAAGCCCGGGTTGTTGGCGACGGCGTGGGAGGCCGTATCAAGGCGAAGGCTGAAGCTCTGGGATACGTCGGGTTTCTTGCAGCCGTCGGGTTCCCGCCGACTCGCCGGCTGCTGAAGAAGTACGTGTTGCCCGGCTCCGGGGAAGGCCCCGATCAAGAGACACGCGAGTCCGGCCGGTGGAAGATCGTTCTCATTGGCAAGATGGACGACGGTACGACCGTGCGGGCGCTGGTTGGTGGGGAGGGGGACCCGGCAACGGATTCCACCAGCCGCATGCTCGTCGAATCGGCACTATGCCTGGCTCAGGATGCTGAGAAGATCCCGGTCGGGGGTGGGTCGTGGACGCCGGCCGCGGCGCTGGGAGACCTGCTGTTGGATCGGCTGACTACCTACGCCGGTATGAGCTTTGAGCTCGGGCCCACGTTGGGAAGTAGTGCGAGGTCATGAGTACCCGGCCGACTATCCATGCGTGGGGACTCCGAAACCACAGCTAGGGAGCTCGCTCACCTGCCACGACGCTCTCGGCAACCATCCGAGCTTCCTCCGCTGTTGCCGGCGGGTACAGGACAATCGTGTACTCGTCGCAGCGGTCGGGGCCTTCGAACCAGGCGACGCCCCACACTCCATCGGGTAGTTGGCCGAGGGCGGCCCGTTCGTCTCGAACCACGATCTCCTCCGGGGTGTCGAGCCAGCCGACCGGGGGGAGGGCGCCGCGGACGATGGCCAGCACGGGCACGCCGTCGTCCTGGCTCCATACGCTCGTTGAGGTGCCGGAGATGATCGTGTACTGGTCGTAGGGGATGTCCTTCGTGGCGGGAGTATCCGTCGACACCCGCTCCGGGAGGTGAGTGGGCACAAAGGGCGCCGGATCACACGACTCAACCGGCGGAGGCGGCGGGTCCGTGGTCGAGGTCGTAGCGTCGGGAACCGCCGCGCCGGTAGGAGCCAGCAGCGTGTCGGTCGAAGCTCCGGACGAACACGCTGCTAGTAGCACCGCCCCGGCGATGAGCCGCTTCACGCCGCGGAACGCACCCGGCGTTGCATCACCACGTAGGCAATGGTCCCGCCGATGGCGACGGCCAGGGCAATCCAGCCGTTGTTGCGGATTCCGAGAAACTCGTTTTGCTGGTCGGTTCGCAACAACTCCATGAGGAACCGCACGATCCCGTACAGGACCAGATACACGGTGAAGAGGCTTCCCGGTGCCGGCTTGAAGCGTTTCTCCACCCACAGGATGATCCCGACCACGACGAGGTTGAGAAGCGACTCATAGAGGAACGTCGGGTGGAAGGTCTCGAACTGGACGTACTCCTGAGGCAGGCCCCTCCGGTTTGCCTCGCTGATCTCCACCGCCCAGGGGAGATCTGTCGGCCGGCCGTACAGTTCCTGATTGAAGTAGTTGCCCCACCGCCCGATCGCCTGTGCAAGCGGAACGGCGGGAGCGACCGAGTCGGCCACGTCGCCGATGCTGGCGCCTTCCCGGCGCATCACCCAGATCATGGCGATGCCGCCGGCCAGCAAACCACCGAAGAAGGCGAGTCCGCCATCCCAGATCTTCAGGGCGTCGAAGACGTTGTCCATCTGATCGGCGTGGGTGATCACATAGCCGGTGCGTGCGCCGAGAATGCCGACGACGACGGCGATGATGCTGGCTCTCTCGATGGTCTTGGGATCTCCACCCCGCTGCTCGAAGCGGCGGGTAGCCAGCCAGATGGCGGCGATGACCCCGAGCGCGATGGCAAGACCATAGAAATTGACCCGCAACGGGCCAATGTCGAAGCCGTTCACATCGGGCGAAGGAATTGAGGCGAGCCAGGGCATGGGGAGAGGTTAGGAGCCATTGCTGGCTTTGACGGCGGATTGTCGGATAGCACTGGTTCCTGGTTCCTGGTTCCTGGTTCCTGGTTCCTGGTTCCTGGCTCCTGGTTGAACTGGTTCCATTGTCGAGCTGAGCTTGATACACAGTGGCGTGTCGCGATTTGAAGATCTGACGGTCTGGCGTTCCGCAAAGGCGCTGGCAGTTTCCAGCTACCGCGCGACAGATCGGTTCCCAAAGGCAGAGGAGTACGGGCTCAAGAGCCAGATCCGCCGGGCGGCCGTGTCCGTCCCGACCAACATTGCGGAGGGTTCGGGGCGATACAGCAAGAAGGACTTCGTTCGCTTCCTCAGAATCGCTCGCGGTTCGCTCAGCGAACTCGAGAGCCTCCTCATGGTGGCTATAGAGCTCGAGATGCTTGATCGCGCCTCCGGCGGCGAGCTCAGCGCCCAGGCCCGACAAGTCGGCCGCATGCTCAGTGGCCTGATCCGCAGCATCTCCGGCTGAGGAAGCTCGGGCTAGGAACGAGGAACCAGGAACCAGGGCCGTGCAGCGTGCCTACTCCCCGCTCATCCCTCCGGTGTTGCCGTCTGTGTCTCCAAATAGTTCCGCTACCGCGCCCACGCTGCCGAGGATGCGGGCTGACTCGAGCGGGATGAAGACTTTGCTGGCCTTGCCGTCGGCGATCTGGGCGAGCGCCTCCAGGTATTTGATGGCGATGAGGTCGGGGGTGGGGTCGCCCTCGTGAATGGCGCGAAACACGCGCTCAACGGCTTTCCCTTCACCTTCTGCCACGATCTCCTTCTGATAGGCATCGGCATCGGCCACTTTCTTGATGGCCTCGGCGCGGCCCTCTGCCTCGAGAATCGCCGACTCGCGCACGCCTTCGGCCTGGAGAATTCGGGACCGCTTGTCGCCCTCGGCCTCGGTGACGAGGGCACGGCGATCACGCTCGGCCTTCATCTGACGGTGCATGGCGTCGGTGACATCGGGCGGCGGCTCGATCCGCTGGATTTCGACCCTGATGACCTTCGTTCCCCACATGTCGGTGGCGTCGTCGAGGATCTCGCGCAGCGCCGTGTTGATCATGTCCCGTGAGGTGAGGGCCTCGTCGAGCTGGAGATCGCCGACGAGGTTACGGAGATTGGTCTGGGCGAGCTTGGTGGCGGCCTGGATGAAGTTGTTGATGTTGTACTTGAGCTTCACCGGGTCGGTCGCCTGGTAGTAGACGACGGCGTCGACCGTGACCACCACGTTGTCCTTGGTAATGACCTCCTGGGGAGGAACGTCGACCACCTGCTCTCGCATGTCGACCTTGATGAGACGCTCCACGAACGGAATGATCCAGCGCAGACCCGGGTCGAGGGTCTCGCGATATCGCCCGAGCCGCTCTACGAGGCCCTTTTCGTATGGCCGGACGATCTTGAGCCCGGTGGCGGCCACGACGAAGAGCCCGAACACGATGATGGCGAGTAGCGCTACTGCAGCTCCCACGAAACCTCCCTAGTTGGTGTCGGACTCAATCGCCTTCACGACGAGTCTCGAACCGGTTATCCCTGAAACGATGACTTCGGTATCGATTGGTATCGACTCGCCTTCGGTCACGGCCCGCCACTCCTCGGTGTCGATGCGGACCATGCCGGTGCCGGCCCGCATGTCGATCTCCTCGAGCACGATTCCCCGCTTGCGAAGGTAGCGATTGGCCCCGACGGCGTCCTTTTCTCCCTCGTCCTGCTTGCGGATGAGCGGGCGCAGACTGAGCAGCGCCGCAATGGAAACGATGAGAAAGACGGCCTTTACGTTGGCCCAGGCCAGCACGGCGGCGGCGGCTGCGCCGATCCCGAACGGCAGCAAGAAGAACCCGGGAGAAAAGATCTCTCCGACGACGAGAATCGCCGCCAGCACGGTCCAAAACCAGCGCCAGGCCTCAGTGTCGATATCCACGGAGACCAGCATACCGACGGCGCGGCCGTTGCCGGGGGAGACGCGAGAGAGGGGCCCGGGAGGTGGGCCCCTCTGTCGGTTCGTGGTCGGCTGCTAGATGCCGGATGACTCCCGTGGGCTCAAGTACTTGGCCCACCACTTCTTGGCCGTGTCGACGCCGCCAATGCCGAAGGCGACGGCGAAGGCCACTCCGCCCGCCAGCAGGACGGCACGCCTCACGTCCTCGGACACTTGACCGATTCCGACGAGGTCGAACGCAGTGAGCAGGGCGAAGACGATGACGCCCCAGCGAACGGCAGTCGGGACCCAGTTGTTGTTGTGCGTCTCGGCCCACGGACGGACCAGGTCGGCCAGGAAGGTGCCGATGGCCGCGGCGATGACGACCAGGAGAATGGCCACGAACACCACCGGGATGAATCCGATGAGCCGTTCCAGCAAGTCGACGAGCGACTGGACTTCCAGGGCGGTAGCGGCCAGGAGCAGGACGATGATCGCCATGAGGCCGTAGACGAGCGTGGCTCCCAGATTGGCGGCCGAGTATCCGGAGTTCCGGAGTGCCGGGCCGATGCCGGCCTTGTCCAGTACGCCTTCGACGGCGTCATTCTCGAGGATCTTCTTCACGATGCGCCGCACGATGCGGGCGATGAAGAGACCCACCAGCAGAATGATCAGCGCACCGAGGATCTTCGGCACCCAGTTGCCGATGTCGGCACCGATCTGCTCCAGCCGGTTGGTCAACGTGTCCCAGAAACTCATGGTTGGCTCCTTTTGTTGTGTTCGCCACAATTAGGACACGCCGGCTACCCGAGAAGTCGCGGATTTCCTCGTCAGTACCTGAGGTTTACCTGTTCGAGGCGGGGCCTGGCCCGTTTCGATACCGATCGACACCACGGGCTCCCCCCTTCCCGTGGCGGCACGGTGCTAGCTGTTGTCTCGCCTATCCCTTGCGCAGAACGATGCCCTCCGGGGTGCCCTCGGCCAGCACGCGGTCGCCCTCCCGGTACTCACCGTCAAGGATTGCCATCGCCAATGGATCGGCAATGGCGGTCTGAAGCAGTCGCTTCAAGGGCCGGGCGCCGAAAACGGGGTCGTAGCCCTCTTCGGCCAGCCAATCCGCCGCCGAATCGGAGATCTCGAGCGTGATCTTCCGGTCTGACAGGCGGGCCAACAGGAGGGCCGCTTGCAGGCGCACGATCTCGGCAAGGTGTTCCCGGTGCAAGCGATGGAACACGAGAATCTCGTCGACCCGATTCAGGAACTCGGGCCGAAAGTGGGTGTTCACGACGCCCTTGACCCGATCGCTCACGACCTCATCCGGCAACTCGGGATCGATGAATTCCGAGCCGAGGTTCGACGTCATGATGAGGACCGTGTTGGTGAAGTCGACCGTGCGGCCTTGCCCGTCGGTGAGCCGGCCGTCGTCGAGCACCTGGAGGAGAACATTGAAGACATCGGGGTGGGCCTTCTCTATCTCGTCGAGCAACACCACCGAATAGGGGCGCCTTCGAACCACCTCGGTGAGCTGACCTCCCTCGTCGTATCCGACATATCCGGGAGGGGCGCCAATGAGGCGGCTCACCGAGTGCTTCTCCATGTACTCGGACATGTCGACGCGGACCATCGCACGTTCGTCGTCGAACAGGAACTCGGCCAGGGCGCGTGCCAGTTCGGTCTTGCCGACACCGGTTGGGCCCAGGAAGATGAACGAGCCGATCGGCCGGTTCGGATCTGACAGGCCGGCCCGGGAGCGGCGCACGGCATTCGAAACCGCGGTCACCGCATCGTCCTGTCCGACCACCCGGACCCGCAGATGCTCTTCGAGGTGGAGGAGTTTCTCGACCTCGCCTTCCATGAGCTTGCTCACCGGTATGCCCGTCCAGCGGGCGACAACGCCGGCGATGTCCTCCTCGTCGACCTCTTCCTTCAGCATGGGGGTCTCGCCCCGGAGCTCGATGAGTTCGGCTTCCTGTTCTGAGAGCGTCTTCTCTAGCCCCGGAAGCGTTCCGTAGCGAAGCTCGGCAGCCTGCTCCAGCTTCCCCTCTCTCTCGGCTCGCTCGGCGCCGGCCCTCGCCTCCTCGATCGACTGCTTCGTGTCCCGAATCCGGTCGATGGCCTGCTTCTCGAGGTCCCACTGGGCGGTGAGCCGGTCTGCCTCCTCGCGCAGGTCCGAGAATTCACGTTCCAACGTCGCCAATCGTTCCCTCGAAGCGTCGTCGGTCTCCTTCTGCAAGGCGGCGCGCTCGATTTCGAGCTGCTTGAGCCGACGGGTGACGTCGTCGATCTCGTCGGGCATCGAGTCGATTTCGATGCGGAGACGGCTGCCCGCCTCGTCGATGAGATCGATCGCCTTGTCCGGGAGCTCGCGGGCGGTGATGTAGCGGTCGGAAAGGACGGCAGCGGCGATCAGGGCGGGATCGGTGATTCGCACGCCGTGGTGCACCTCGTACCGTTCGGTCAGCCCTCGCAGGATGGCGATGGTGTCGTCCACGGATGGAGCCTCAACGAGCACCGGCTGGAACCGCCGTTCCAGGGCAGCATCCTTCTCGATGTGTTTGCGGTACTCGTCGAGCGTCGTGGCACCGACCATCCGCAGCTCGCCCCGGGCCAGCATGGGCTTGAGCATATTGGAGGCGTCCATGGCACCTTCGGCGGCGCCGGCACCGACCACCGTATGAAGCTCATCGATGAACGTGATGATCTGGCCTTCGGCCTCCTTGATCTCGGTCAGTACCGCCTTGAGGCGCTCCTCGAACTCGCCGCGGAACTTGGCTCCCGCCACAAGCGCTCCGAGATCGAGGGCGATCACTCGTTTGTCTTTCAGTCCTTCGGGGACGTCGCCCTCGACGATGCGCTGGGCGAGGCCTTCGACGATGGCCGTCTTCCCCACGCCCGGTTCTCCAATGAGAACCGGGTTGTTCTTGCGGCGTCGCGACAGCACCTGGATGACCCGCCGAATCTCTTCGTCGCGGCCGATGACGGGATCGAGCTTGCCCGCCTCGGCGAGCTCGACGAGGTCGCGACCGTACTGGCCGAGGGCATCGAGCGTCGCTTCGGGGTTCTGATTCGTCACGCGGCGACTCCCGCGCAGCCCGGTCAGGGTCTCGGTCATAGAGCTGCGGGTGATCCCGGACTCAGCAAGGATTCGTGCGGTATCGTCGCCGCCCTCGAGAAGGGCGAGCAAGAGGTGCTCGGTCGAGACGTAGTCGTCTCCGAGATTTTCCCGCTCCTTGTCGGCTGCCTCGAGGATGGCGATGAGCGCCGGGGAGAAGGCGACCTCGGTGTCTCCGTACACGTTTGGGATGGTGGCGAGCGCCTCCTCGGTGGCAGCACGCAAGCGGGCTGGATTGGCCCCCGAGCCGGACACGAGCGGCAGGACCAATCCGCCGCTTTGTCCGAGCAGGGCGGTCAAGAGATGGAGCGGCTCGGCATATTGGTGATTCGAGGCCTCGGCCCCCTCCCGGGCAGCCACAATCGCTTCCTGGGATTTCTGCGTGAATCGATTGATATCCATAGTTGTATCAACGCATATCGTAGCATGGTTATGCCATGAAATATGAGTGAGGGTGGCTTAGATTGCTACCTCGCTACTCGCTACTCGCCACTCGCTACTCGCTTCGGAACGCCTCAGGCGTGGGGTAGGGAGGTTCTGGCCGATGGCCGATGGCCGATGGCCGATGACCGATGGCCGAGGGACGAGGGACGAGGGACGACGGACGCTCTCCTACGCCGCTACGGCCCTCGAGTTGGCCCATTCGCGCAGGGCCAATACATCCTCGGCGCGGGCGACGGAGAGGGGCACCGTTGCTGCCATCTCGGCTTCGATATCGGACCCGAGGATGGCCCGGTCGGCGGCGAACGCGCGGTAGAGGGCCCCGACGACGGCCGCCTCGATCTCGGCGCCGGAGAAGCCGGTGCTGCTACGAGCGAGACGCTCCAACTCGAGCTCGGACAGCTCGATGTCGCGCTTGGCGAGGTGAAGGTCGAAGATCTCACGCCGGGCCGGGCCATCGGGCAGGTCGACGAAGAAGATCTCGTCGAAGCGTCCCTTGCGGAGGAGTTCCGGCGGGAGAGACGAGACATCGTTTGCCGTCGCCACGAGGAACACCCCGGGACTGCGCTCCTGCATCCACCGCAGGAATGTTCCAAGCAGCCGCTGGCTCACGCCCGAGTCGCTCATCCCCCCGGCTGCGAACCCCTTCTCGATCTCATCGATCCACAGCACTGCCGGTGCGAGAGCGTCGATGCTGCGAAGCGCTTCCTGCAGCCGCTGCTCGGTCTCGCCGACGTAGGGGCGGTAGAGCCGGGAGGGATCGAGCAGGACCAGCGGCAGTTCCCACGTTCGGGCGAGTGTCTTGGCAACGAATGACTTTCCACAGCCGGGGATGCCGGTGAGAAGGATGCCGCGGGCGGCCTCCATTCCCCCGTCCTGGTGGGCAGCCCTTCGAATTCCCAGCCAGTGCTTCAACCCGTCGAGGCCGCCGACCTGATCCAGTGTGCCTACCTCGGACTCAACCAGCTCGAGGATCCCATCCGCCGAGAGCAGTTCCGCCTTGGCGCGGCGCACGTCGGCGATGTCTCCGCCGGTGAACTGGCCGTCCCGGAAGGCAGCCTGCTGAATGAGCTGCTCGGCTTCCCTAAGACTGATTCCCCGCACGGCCGCCACGAGGCGGTCGATGCCGCCATCGTCTATGTCGACGGTGAATCGGCGTTCCACCAGGTCATCGAGCGTGCGCCGGACCAGTCGACGAAGCTCCTCATCGCCGGGCGGGCTGAGGTTCCAGGGGAGGGCGAGCCCGTTCAGCTCCTCGGGGATGGTGCGGCTGGGGGCGGTGAGAACGATGGTCTGTCCCTCGCGGGCGGCTTGAGCGAGCTCCTTGAC
>SHLN01000041.1 GCA_004283105.1 Acidimicrobiia bacterium | reverse complement strand
ATTCGTGCGTGCTGTCGGCCTCGTCGGGCTCATCGCCGTCCTCGCCATCGTGGTCGTCTACCAGCGCCAGATCCGGTCCATCCTCACCAAGACGGTGGGCCCTCCGGAGAAGACGGTGCCGTTCGAGCCACTCCCTGCCGACGCCCTCCCCGATCAGCGCTGGGCGGTCGTCGGAGATGTCGGTGACGGCGGTGACCTCGAGTGGCGGCTCGCCTCCACCATGTATGTCGCCGGCCGCGCCGATCCCTACGAGACGCTCATCCTGCTGGGCGACAACGTCTACCCGTACGGCAACCCGTCGAAGCTGGACGAGTACGTATTCCAGCCGTTCGCGGCCGTGCTGGACTCGGGAGCCGATCTCTACTCGGTCACCGGCAACCACGACGCCCTCGCCGACGACGGCGGCCTGGAGCAGCTGCAACAGCTTGGTATGACCGGCTTCTGGTGGTCGGAACGCATCGACGACGTCCTGCTGGTCGGCCTCGACAGCAACCAGGTCGACAATGCCGACCAGCTCGCCTGGCTGGACGCAACGTTGACCGAAAGCGATGCGCCCTGGAAGATCGTTGCCGTCCACCACCCGCCCTATTCGGCCGGCTACCAGGGATCGGCCAAAGACGTTCGGAGCACGTTCTCCCCGGTCTTCGAGCGCACCGGAGTACAGCTCGTGCTGTCCGGACACGAACACGACTATCAACGCACCGAAGAAATCAACGGCGTTACCTACCTGGTGAGCGGAGCCGGGGCGGGAACCCGCCGCACCGGCAATCGAAGCTACACCGCCTATTCGGCCGCAACGATGAACTTCGTCGACCTCAACATCTACGCCGACCACATGCTCATCCGGGCCATCGACCACAAGCTCGAGGTGTTCGACGAGCACACCCTGACCCGCTGAGTCCGCTGGGCCGCCGGCACCCCACCTCTAGGCTGGCTCCATGACGATTCGCCCAGATCGCCCGCTCATCACGTTCCTGGGAGCCGCCCGCACGGTCACCGGGTCCAAATTCCTCGTGGACACGCCGCGCGCCAGGGTCCTCGTCGATTGCGGCTTGTTTCAAGGGCCGAAGAAGCTCCGCCAACGCAACTGGGCTGAGTTCCCGGTCGATCCGGCATCTATCGACGCGGCGGCCATATCCCATGCTCACCTCGACCACGTCGGATACCTGCCTGCCCTGGTACGAAACGGGTACACGGGAAGCATCTGGGCCTCCGAGTCGACGGGTCGGCTGGCCGGCGTCGTGATGGCCGATTCGGGACGCATTCAGGTGGAAGACGCCCGGCGAGCCAACAAGAAGGGCTATTCGAAGCACACCCCGGCCCTCCCCCTCTATACCGAACGGGACGCCATGGCCGCCTCCGCCCAATTCCGGGTGGCGCCGTGGCACTCCTCGACCCCGATCGCCGACGGCATCTCGCTCCGCCTGACGAGGGCCGGACACATCCTCGGCTCCGCCTCCATCCTGCTGGAATTCGACGACGGAACCGCGCCCCTCCACATCTCGGGAGATCTGGGACGCCCGTTTCATCCGGTGCTCGATCCGCCCGACCCACCGCCGGCCGCCGGCACGGTGGTCATGGAGACCACCTACGGCGACACCGAGCAACTCGAGGAAGACGGGACCGCCGAGCTCGGAGCCGTCATCGCCCGCACGGCCGAACGCGGCGGGGCGGTCGTCATCCCCGCCTTCTCCATCGACCGGACCGAAGTCATCCTCGTGGCGCTCCGCACCCTGACCGAGGCCGGCGCCATCCCGAAGATGCCGGTGTTCCTCGACTCTCCGATGGCTCGTTCTGCACTCGGCTTCTATCTGCGGGCCGTCGCCGAATCACATCACGAGATCCGCGACGACATCGCCGGGCACCCGGAGATCTTCGACCCGGGCGATCTGACGGTGACCGAGTCGGTGGACGATTCCAAGGCCATCAACCGGGTCGAGCCGCCCTACATCGTCATTTCGGCATCCGGCATGGCGACCGGTGGCCGGGTGCTCCACCACCTCAAGCGCGAGCTCCCGAATCCGGCCTCGACCGTCACCCTCGTCGGCTATCAGGCCGGCGGGACCCGCGGGGCCCGCCTCCTCAACGGCGAGGAGGAGATCAAGATTCACGGCAAGTGGTATCCGGTCCGGGCCGAGATCGCCTCGGTGCCCGCCTTTTCGGTTCACGCCGACCGATCGGAGCTCATCGACTGGCTCGCCTCAGCCCCGACTCCTCCAGATCAGGTCATCGGTGTGCACGGCGACCCCGAAGCGCTGGAATCGTTCAAAGAGGCCGTTTCGCAGCGATTGAGCCAGAACGTTCTCACCCCCGGCCAGGGAGAGTCGATCCTCCTGTAAGCAAGGCGGTTGGCAACGCAGGAAAGAAACCGCGTCCGGATCGCAGCCCCGATGGCTCCGCCGCCCCATCTGCCCGGGCATGAGAAAGCCCCCCGCCGGGTGGCGGGGGCCTTTCAGGTTTGGGGAAGCGACCTAGGCGCTCGGCAAGATCACCGCGTCGATGACGTGGATGACACCGTTCGAGGCCTCGATGTCCGTGGCGGTCACATTGGCGCCATCGATCATCACCGCACCACCGTCAACCGAGATGGTGACGTCCGAACCCTGCGCTGTCGTCGCTGAGGTCAGCGAAACAACGTCGGCGGCGAGTACCTTGCCCGGTACGACGTGGTAGAGCAGGATGTCGGAGAGGGCGGCCGGATCCTCGAGGAGGCCCTCGACGGTCCCCTCGGGAAGGGCGGCAAATGCCTCATCGGTGGGAGCGAAGACCGTGAAGGGTCCGTCTCCGGCGAGCGTGTCGGCCAGACCGGCGGCCGTGGCGGCGGCCAGCAACGTCTCGAACGTGCCGGCGCCGGCGGCGACATCGACGATCGTGCCCATTTCCTCTGCGGCGACCGTGGTGACGGTCGTCGTGGTGGGATCGGCATCTTCATCGCTCGAGCAGGCGGCTGCGACGAGGGCAAAGATGGCCAGCATGGCGGTGGCTGTGAAGAGCTTGGTGCGTTTCATGTTCGTTCCTCTGATCTAGGGGTGCCGGAGCACCCGGGGTTTTCAGAGGGTCTACGGACCCCACCCGCCGGTGGATGATCTTTTAGTGCTAAATGTGGATTTCTCTTTCGAGCCTCCGCTCGAGCGGTAGGCCGGCCTGCCCGACACCTGCCGGGGATCATCAGGAAGATGCTCGCCCGACCAGACGGTGCCCGTCCCATTTTTCGGGCCTTTCTTCCCATACCGCCGGCTTCCCCGGCGTGATGCAATAAGAGGAGACAGAGGGAGCTCATCATGCGATTCACGGCAATCCTCTTGGTGCTCGCCCTCGCCCTGATGGGCTGCGGCGGTTCCGATAGCGATAGCGATCCACCCGCGGTAACTACCACCACCGTCGCGACGACCACGAGTCAGGCAACCGACACCACCGACCCGCCCGATGGTGACGTGGACTTCAACAACTGTCCTGAGTTGCTGCAGTGGTCGAGCGACTGGGGGGCTGCCAGCCAGGCAGCCTTCTCCGGGGGTACCGACCCGACCGGATTCGAGTACACCGCCGAATACTTCCAGGAGTTCGCCGATCGAGCTCCGGGTGAGATCAGCGACGACATGCAGGTCATCGCCGATGCGTTTCGCGATCTGTTCGACGCTCTGGAGGAGCTCGACATCGACCTGACCGATCCGACTGCTGCCGCCTCCATGACCCAGGCCGACTTCGAAAAGCTGGAGGAAGCGTTCGGGTTCATGGACAACGACGCCATCGACGCGGCCGCCACCAACATCGAAGAGTTCTTCGAGCGCGAATGCTCCTAGGAGGCCCGGGCTAGCCGCCGATCGGTCTAACTCTCGACGTCGGATTTGAGCTGGGCGAGGCCCTTCTCGAAGTCCTTGCCGATCATCTTGTCCATGGACATGAAGATGCCCATGATCCGCGAGAGGATGGTGTGGGTGCCGGTCATCGTCCAGGTGACCTGCGTGCCCTCGCCGGCCGGCGCCAGGTCGAACACCGTCTCGTTCTGCGCCTTGAACGGCTTCAGGAAGTGGAGGTCGATGGCGACCCGGCTCGGCTCGGCGATATCGGTAATCGTCATCTTGCCCTCGCCCACCTTCCGGTTCCCGCTCCAGGAATACGATGCCCCGACCCCCGAGTCGGGCCCCGCGTACCGCTTGGTCATGTCCGGATCGACCCCTTCCCACGGAGACCAGGACTCCCATTTGTGAAGGTCGACGATCTTGCCGTACACCTGTTGCGGCTCGGCACTGATGGTGGTGCTGCGCGTCACTTCGTAGCTGGACATGGGTCCCCTTTCCGGTCGGTGGATCCTAGACGGGCCGGGTGCCCGGCTGCAGTGGCTAGTGGCGATCCTGCTTCCAGGGCTGGCTTCGTTCGTAATCGCCATGGAGCACCTCGGGATCGAAGTGCGCGCCATTCGGCCAGACGATGGTTCCCTGCTCGGGATCGACGGCAACCTGAGCAAACAGGTCATCGTCTTTGGCGATTGGTTCGAATACCGGGCCCCACAGCCACTCGGTCAGATCCACCACTCGCTCCGACCCGTCGCTGAAGGCCAACGAAACTGTTCGACCCTCGCCGACCTCTACCCGTGTGATGTCAACCACGTCGTCTCCCCACGGTCTCGACCAATCATACGGGGGCTCACGAGGCGGCGGCAGGCTCCACAACCGAATAGATCTCCCACTCGCCCGGAACCCCTTTGAGCTCGTGCCGACCACGAGACTCGAATTGGAGTTCTGATCCCACGACGAGATCCCTCACCGTTTGTGACGCATACACCTCGCCGGGTCCGGCCATGGCGGCGATCCGGGCACCGATGTGGACCGCCAGTCCGGCGACATCGTCTCCCACCAATTCGACTTCGCCGGTATGAACCCCGGCCCTGACCTGTACGCCCAGCGCGCTCACGGCCCGGGCGATGAACGCGGCGGCCCGCACGGCCCGGGCCGGTCCGTCGAAGGTGGCCAGGAACCCGTCCCCGGTCGTCCCCCGCTCGGCGCCGCGCCATCGTCGGAGCTCCTGGCGGGTAATGCGGTTGTGGCTCTCCAGCACGGACCGCCAGGCCTGATCGCCGAGCTCGGCTGCCTGCTTGGTCGAGTCGACGATGTCGGTGAACAAGACGGTGGCGAGCACCCGCTCCGGCTCACCAGACGTGCGATAGCCGGTCATGAAATCCTCGATCTCATCAACGAACGGTTGCGGATCGACGGCCCAGAAGAGGTGGGCATCGCCCGGTAGCTCGACAAACGTGGCGTTCGGGATCTGCGAGGCGATCCAGCGGCCCTCCTCCACGCTCACATCGACGTCGTCGGTTCGATACAAGCAGAGCGTCGGCGCATGGATGAGGGGAAGGGCCGCTCTCGTATCCATTTCGGTGTTCATCCGGAGCAGCTGGGCCGCCGCCTTCGGGCTCGCCGAGAGGCGGAAGTAGCGGGCCACCCACTCCCGAAAGGCCGTGTCCGTGCCACGGGCTCCGAGAACGTAGACGGGGAGAGCGTTTGGGTCACCCCAGGTGGCCTCCACGTGTTCGATTTCGGCCGCCCGCGCCTCGGCCGTCGGAGCCCATGGGTGGTCTTCGGACCAGACCCGCTTGGCGTAGGTGCTGGCCAGAATGAGGCCTTCGGTACGCTCGGGGTAGGTGGCGGCGAACAGAGTCGCCATGCTCCCGCCTTCCGAGTGACCAAAGAGCGTGGCCTTCTCCGAGCCGACCGCGTCCATGACGGCTCGCACATCGTCCATGCGCTGCTCGAGGTGCGGCAACTCGTTGACCGGCACCCGATCGGACATGCCGGTACCGCGTTTGTCGAACGTGATGACCCGGGCGAACGTGCCGAGACGCCGGAGGATTCCGGCCAGTACCGGATCGTCCCACATGAGCTCGACGTTGGAGATCCACCCCGGCACGTAGACGAGGTCGTGTTCACCCTCGCCAAACACCTGGTAGGCGATATTCACGTCGCCGCTCATGGTGTAGTGCGTGGTCGGCATGTGCGACCAACCTACCCGCCGGGACGGCTCGAGCCGATCGGCTAGCGTCGTGCCATGGCGATTCATGAGGTCTACCAGACGCCCGCCGGAATGACCGATGAGTTGAGATCGCACCTGCGGGTCGAGGGCAACTGCATCCTCGGCACCGTCAACGACGACGGGTCCCCCCACCTGACCGAGCTTCTCTTCATGCTCGACGAGCAAGATCGCCCCTTGCTCCCGACCCCGCACACGACCCGCAAGTACAGGAACCTCCTGGCCCGTCCTTTGGCCACGTTCTTCGTGTCGTTCCGAGAAACGAGCGGATGGGTCTCGTGTACCGGACCGGTTGAGCTGGCAACGGGTGCTGAAGCCGAGCGGCTCAACCAGTCGATTCGCGACCACCTGCTCACCGACGCCGGACATGCCACGATCGGCAAGCTGCTTGGCGCTCACGAGGACACCACCATCATCATCAATCCGGAGCGCTGGATGTCGTGGAACGGGAGCGGGTTGATGGAACGCATCGTCGAACTCGGCGGTGACGTGGAGGCCCATCCGGCGTCCACCTGGTTCAAGAACCTGGCCGGGGAGTAGCGAGCCGGGCCGAGAGGTGACCGCCCCTCGACACTCGCGTAGCCTTCGAGGGGTGGAAGGAGCCATCGGCCGGGTCGTGAACCTCGGGGTTACCGACCAGTCCGCCACCGAAGTCCGTCGGATCCAAACGATCAACCTGATCGCCCTGTTCGGCATGTTCTTCAACCTCCTCTACACCGTGTGGCTCGCGTTCATCGACGCCTCGGAGCTGTGGCCGGTCATGGCAACGAACGGGGTCTACGTGGTCGTGACCGCGCTCGTGCTGGTCTTGAACACCGCCGGCCACACCAGCGCCGCCATGTGGCTGCTCGTGATCGGGTCCTGGTTCGACCTCGTCTTCGCCACGCTCCTGGTAGGACCTCCGGTCTTCCTCTTCTTGCTGGTGCTTCCGATCACAGTGGCCCTGGTAGCCCGCGAGGGTGACCTATGGACCCAGGGAGCGTTTGTCGCCCTCAGCACCGCCCTCGTTCTGCTCGTCGTGCTCGTTGAGCCGGAGACGGCCGACGCCATTCGAGGGACCTCCACCGAAACCGTCATGACGGTGCTGAGCGCAATCTGTACCGCTCTGTTCATCGGGATCGTCGCCGTCTACTTCAAGCAGGTCGCCGATACGGCTGAGGCCGAGATGGTGGTCGCCAACGAGCGGTCCGAGCAGCTCCTCTTGAACATCCTTCCCGCCGAGATCGCCGACCGGCTGAAGGCCGGCGAGGAAGGAATCGCCGACCGATTCGAGAGCGCCACCGTGCTGTTCGCCGACGTCGTCGACTTCACCCCTCTCTCGGCGTCGATGAGTGCCGACGAGCTCGTTTCCCTGCTCGATGAAATCTTCCGATCGCTCGACGGCCTCGTGGGAGCACTCGGACTGGAGAAGATCAAGACAGTGGGCGATGCCTACATGGTGGCCTCCGGCGTTCCCGAGTGGCGGCCCGATCACGCCGAGGCAATGGCCGAGCTGGCGCTCGGCATCCGCTCGCACACCGAGGAGGAGGTATTCGGAGGGCGACGGGTCCAGGTGCGCATCGGGATGCACTCCGGTCCGGTCGTGGCCGGCATCATTGGAGATCGCAAGTTCTCTTACGACCTGTGGGGCGACACGGTGAATACCGCCAGCCGGTTGGAGTCTCACGGAGTGCCGGGCGAGATCCAGATCAGTGTCGAGACGAAGGACCTCATCTCCGATAGCTACCGATGTGAGCGACGCGGGGAGGTCGAGCTCAAGGGAAAGGGCCCGGCCGAAACCTGGTTCCTTCGCGAGCGGAGGTGAAACTGAATCCGAGCATCCCGCTGGGCGGCCGGGGCTGCTCCTACCCCACCGCCGCCAGGAACGTTGCGTTCTCGAAGGCGACGGAGTCGAGAAACGCCGCCAGGTCGTCGATCGGAGCGCGTTCGAAGTCTTCGACGTACACGGTGGTGGCGGCCTCGACGGTATTCGAGCCGATCTCGATCAACAGCCGCTCGACGACGAGGTCGCCGCTCGGGCTCGCGATCGGGATGAGCCGCACGGCGCGATCGGCGCCGGGGACGAGTACCTCACTGTTCCAGTCGGCCGGATAGTCGTATTCGAACTCCTCGAACTCGCCGAGCTGGTCGGCAAGCAGCTGATCGATGAGGAGGCCCTCGGTCACCGTTACCGAGTAGGAGGTGAAGAAGGCCCCGTCGAGTGAGCCTTCGATGGCATCGCGCGGCGAGGTGCGATCGGCGTAGGTCCAGGTGCCCGACGAGGTCGGCGCCCGGAACGAGAGCCCGGGGATCTGCTGGTCGAGGCGGCCGGAGGCGTCGGTGAGGAAGTTGGCGGCCACGCTTCCGCACCCACCGGTGGCGGGCACCTGCGTCGTGACCCACCAGTAATCGGAACCGTCGTAGCCGAGCGTGTCCGGGAAGATGGTGACGGCAGACCCGGCATCGAAGCGCCCGATTTCGTCCGATGCCGTCGTCGGGAGCATTCGTATCCGCACCCAGTCCTCTACGCCGATCACGACGCCCTGGGACGTGGGAAGGCCGTCCGGGCAGGCATCGGGGAGCGCAACGGTCGTGGTGGTGGCCGGGGCGGTGCTGGCGACCGGCTGACTCGTCGATGTCGTCGCCTGCGAAGACGTGGTCGGGGTCGAAGCGGCGACGGTGTCGCCGCTCGAAGACCCGCACGCTGCCAGGATCAGCGCCAGGGCGAGCCCGCTCGCACCGGCGCGGCGCTTCAGTGGAGAGGCCATGGTGGGAAACCTTTCGTGACGGTGCTGGAGTCGTCGGGCCGCATGGTACGCCCGGGCCCGGTGATTGCGGTGCTTCGACGGTGCCGCCTACTGCTGTTGCTGCTGCTCCTGGGAGCGGCGGTAGACCGGTTGCGGCTCGATCTGGTGGGTCGTGAGGCCCGAGCGGCTCATCTTCACGCCGACGGCGAGTCCCCCGGCCTCGGCCTCGCCGTGATAGACCCCCCGCAGCGGGGTGACGTCCTCGTAGTCCCGGCCGTGGCCGATCTTCACATGCTGCTCACCGACGACGAGCTGGTTGGTTGGATCGAGCGCCCACCACCCGTGGCCGGGGATCGCCACCTCGACCCAGGCATGGGTCGACACGTCGATTTCGCCGGCGTCCTCGGGCTGTTCTCCCGACGACGAATCCACCGCATACAGATAGCCGCTCACGTAGCGGGCCGGGAAGCCGAGCGATCGGTACACGGCAAGTGCCACATGGGCGTAGTCCTGACACACCCCGGATTGCTGCTCCATGATGGACTCGACGCTCGTGCCCACCTCAGTCGACCCCGATTCATACGACAGGTACTCCCCCACCGCCCGCTGGACCGCCACCGCCGCCTCGACCGCCGAACTCACCCCCGCGGTGGCCTCGAGGCCGAACTTCCTGATCCGCTCGTCCCAGGCAACGTGGGGAGACGGCATGAGGTACTCGTACCAGCCCTCCATCGCCGCCGCCGGCGGCCAGGCGCCCTCCGACTGGGGTCGGGGCGGTACCGTCGTCTCCACTTCGGCGTCGGCCACGACCGTCAGACGGGTGTGCTTGTCGACGATGCCAAAGCAGTCCACCCGGGTGCCCCAGTAGTCCTGGTAGGACACGACCCGGGCGAACGGATCGACCTGCACCTCGTAGCGACGGAGCGTTTGACCATTGCCGTCGGCCGGGCACGCCCGCAGCGCGTTGTGCGAGTCGCTCACATCGACGTCGTAGGTGTAGGTGGTCAAGTAGCGGATGGAGATGTTCACTAGAGCGCCTCGAAGCTGTACAGCAGCGGATCGCCGCCGAACTGGTAGAGGTCGTGATGAAGCGCCTCGCTCGTCTCCCGGATCCCGTTCTCGATGCGCTCGAGCACCCCTTCCAGGTCGGGCGAGTCGACGGCCGGGATATCGGCATATTGCAGATCGGCGGTGAGCCGGCCGGCCAGACGGGGCGACTGCCAGGTCCCGGCCCCGATCACCTCCTGGGTCAGCTGCCACGCCCGCTGGAGGCAGTGGAGCACCCCGAACGGAAAGCTCGGCTCGAGCAGCATGAACTCGACGACCTCATCGGCCGGGGCGAGCGGCCCGTGCTCGCGGGTAAAGGCGTGAAAGCCCGAGACCGAGCGCAGCACGGTCATCCACGACGAAACGTCGCGTCCGCTCACCGTTCGATTGACGTCGACCATGCGGCAGGTCATCTCGGCCCGCTCCAGCAGGCGCCCGATCATCAGGAACCGGTAGCCGTCGTCGCGGGGCATGGCCTCGTCGACCGCCCCGGTGATGGCCCGGCACTGGCCGGCCACCGTCTCGTAGATCTGATGCGGGGTTTGCTCCACGAAGCCTTCGAGACCGCCGGCTCCGAGTTGTGCGTGCAAGCGGTTCATCGCTTCCAGCAGTTCCAGCGGCACGATGTCGCGTACGTTCATCATGTTGGTGCGAGCCTGGGTCACCGACGATTTCACCGATGACGAGTTCTCGGTGTCGAATACGAGGTAGCGGTTGATGGACGCAGTCGTGACGTCATCGCCGTATTCGGCCCGGTAGTCGTCCTCTAGATACAGAACGCGCAGGAGGTCCCACCACACCTCATCTGAGGACCGGGCCGAGCGCTCCAGCTGCTTGTTATAGGCGACGTCCATCATGCGGGTGATGTAGGAGGACCGCTCGACGTATCGCCCGATCCAGAACAGGGTCTCGGCATGGCGCGACAGCATCAGCCGGCCCCCTCGGAGTCGAGCACCCAGGTGTCTTTCGAGCCGCCGCCTTGCGAGCTGTTGACGATGAGCGATCCTTCCCGCATCGCCACCCGGGTGAGGCCGCCGGGCACGACTCTCGTCAGGTCTCCGGTGACGATGAACGGCCGCAAGTCGATGTGACGCGGAGCAAGCCGGTCCCCGATGAACGTGGGATGGGTGGACAGCTCGACCACCTCCTGAGCGATGTAGTTGCGGGGGTTGGCCTCGATGTTGCGACGCGTCTCGGCCAGCTCCTCATCGGTGGCGACGCGACCGATGACGATCCCGTACCCCCCGGCTTCGGCCACCGGCTTGACCACGAGCTCATCGAGCCGGCTCAGCACGTGCTCGCGCTGGTCGGCGTCCCACAACGTGTAGGTGGTGGCGTTGGGGAGGATCGGCTCTTCGTTGAAGTAATAGGAGATGAGGTCGGGGATGTAGGGGTACACCGCCTTGTCGTCGGCGACCCCGTTGCCGATGGCGTTGGCGACGGCGACGTTGCCGGACCGGATGGCCGCCATCAATCCCGGGACCCCCAGCACCGACGTTCGATCGAAGACCACCGGGTCCATGAACTCATCGTCGATGCGCCGGTAGATCACGTGGACCTGCTCGAGGCCGCGAGTAGTGCGCATGTATACGACGTGATCATTGACGAGCAAGTCACGGCCTTCGACCAGCTCAACGCCCATGCGCCGGGCCAGGAAGGCGTGCTCGAAGTAGGCCGAGTTGAACGGTCCGGGCGTCAGCACCACCACCGTCGGGTCATGGACGCCGGGCGGTGCCTGGTATTCGAGCGCCTCGAGCAGCATGGAGCCATAGTCGTCGACCGGCCGCACCGGGTATTGCTCGAAGAGGAGCGGGAAGGCGCGGCGCATCGCCGCCCGGTTTTCGACGACGTACGAGATGCCGCTCGGCACCCGCAGATTGTCCTCCAGCACCCGGTACACCCCCTCGTCGTCGCGGACGAGGTCGATGCCGGCGACGACGACCCGGGAGCCGCCCTTCACGGCAATCCCGAGCGCCGCCCGCTGGTACCCGTCCGAGCTGTGCACGAGCCAGCCGGGAATGATGCCGTCGCGCACGGCCGCCGCTCCGCCCACGTAGATGTCCTCGAGGAAGGCGTTGAGGGCCCGGGTGCGCTGGATGAGACCGGCCTCGACCATCGTCCACTCGGCGGCCGAGATGATGCGGGGCAGAAGATCGATCGGCCAGGTCCGCTCGGTGCCTTCATCTCCGCCGTACACGGCGAAGGTGATGCCGAGGTTGCGGAAGGTCGATTCGGTCAGCCGGGCGCGGTCCTCGAAGTCGGTGGTGCCGAGCGTTTGCAGGCGCTCGGCGAGCTGCCGGTAGTGCGGTCTGATGTCGGCCCCGTCGAACATTTCGGAGAATGCGCTTCCGGGGTCGTAGGTATCGAGAAGGCCCATGCGAGGGCATCTTAGGACCCGGCGACAAGCCATCTCCGGCCCGAATCGTCCCGTCACGATGCCCAGATCTCGAGAGGGCCCGCCCGCCAACGGGCCCTCTCATCGTTCAGACCGGAGCTTCCTGAGCCGTCGCCGCTCGATCATGCAACCGGCTCTCGGTCAGCCCTCCTCGGGGTAGGCGACCGGAATAGTGACGGCCAACCCATCGTCGCCGGGCTGGAACACCTCGAGCACCATCTCGATGCAGCAGGTGTTGGTGAATTCGAGAGCCACCGAGAAGGCGCCATCGACCACCTCGACAGTGCCTTCCGCCAGCACGAGACTCCCGGCCGCCAGCGTGTAGTCGACCGTCGATGACGACGACCGGCCGCTCAGCACGGCCGGGCTCGGAAGGAGATCGCCGATTTGGGGCGAAACCACGGTCAGAAGCGCGTCTGTCGATTCGATGACTCGGAACGGCCAGCCGAACTCGTACTCCTCTCCGTCCTTGACGACGCGGAGCGCGAGGTTGTACGCACCCCGCGGTGTCTCCTGATCGACGGCGACGGCCAACCGGATCGAATCGCCACCGGAGGCGTCGGAGATCGAGGCGACGACCCCGGGTGGGGCCAGGACAACTTCGATCGTCGTGTCGGGTTGAGCCGGCACAACGAGTTCGAAGTCTGCTCCCGCCTGGATATGGGCCCCTACCGCCAGACCGAGGTCCTCGAGTTCGACACCCGTTGCGGCACCGCAGGCGGCGACCATCACGGCGAGGGCGGACGCGACCGCCATTCGCCGGGCACGTGGCATGCGGGCCAATGGTTTCCTGCCCGTCTCTCCGCTACGACCTCGCGTCATCAACTGCACCCCGGGCCGACGCTGCCGCGAGCGCAGGCCGGGCCACGAGCAAGTAGAGCACGGGACCGATGAGCCAGACGAAGATGACGACGAGTGCCCAGAGCAGCTGGCTCTGACCGCTCTCTTCCCACGCCTCGGATGACTGCTTGAGCAGGTCGACGAGCGCGAAGAGCAGAAGTCCAAACGGCACCAGAGCAAACAGCCCGATCCCGATCATCAATACAACAACAGACACTTTTCTCTCCTTTGCGGCCGCACTATGCAGCTGCTGGAGCGCACGGTACAGGTCCCCACAAGGTTTGTCAATAGCTATTGCAGCTATGGCTGTTGACAAACGGTCCGGAACGTGGTTCACTGCGGTGTGACCGCAATCGATGACCCCACTGCCCGACTCGTCCAGGCCCTGTCAGACCTCGAGGCCGCCGCCCAGGCCAACGTGCAGCGCACCCGGGAACTGCAACGCCGAGCCCGGGCCCTCAGCCGCAGCCTGCAGGCCGGGAAGAACATCGTCGACCTCGTGACCAGCGAGGAGCCCCCTCGAATGGTCGAGCTCGTCACGTCCAACATGGCGGCACTCGAAACCACCGGTGCCGAGTTCCGGGCGGCCGAAGCGCTCGCCCTGCGCGCCGAGGGCTTGACGATCGAGGCCATCGCCGACCTGTTCGGCGTGACCCGGCAACGGATCTCCGCCCTTCTCAAGCAGAAGGCGGCCGAGCCCAGCTAGCAGGGTTGGAGACAGGGTCGGCGGCCTGCGCCTGCGAGTTGGGCCGACGTCATAGCCGACATCGACCTTGCCGGCCGCACCGCCATCGTTGACCGGTGGCTACAGCGGCGGCAAAGCTGGCATTGCCGGCCATCAACGATCTCCGTCGCCTGAGGCTTAGGACCTTCTTA
>SHLN01000247.1 GCA_004283105.1 Acidimicrobiia bacterium | reverse complement strand
CCGAGCGTGTGCGGGTGGGCGATGATCGGAACCGCTCCCGATTGCCGGGCGAGCGTGATGGCCGTCTCGGGAGTGAGTCGTACCCGTCCGACGTAGCCGGGCCGGCCCTGGGCCAGGTAGAGGTCGAACGCTTCTGACATCGTCGCGACGACGCCTTTCCGAACGAGGATGGCGGCCATGTGGGGGCGGCCGACCCCCGTCCCGCCGGCCTCTTCGAGCACCTCGTCGTAGGTGATGTCGATACCGAGCCCGGCCAGTTTGGCAACCATGTCGACGTTGCGGTTGGCCCGACCGTGCTGCAGATCGGCCAGCCTGTCTTGCAGCGGTCCCGGACCGGGCTCCAGCCAGAGGACCACCATGTGGAATCCTCCCCTGTCCCATTCGCACGAGAGCTCGACTCCGGGAATCAGCTCGATGTCGTGGTGGGCGGCGGCTTCCATTGCCTCGGGGATCCCATCGAGGTTGTCGTGGTCGGTGAGGGCAATCGCCTCCAACCGGGCCCGCTTGGCGGTGGCAATCAACTCGGCCGGGGTCTCCGATCCGTCCGAGTAGGTGCTGTGGGTATGGAGATCAACCGCCACGACCAGTCCCGCTTAGCCGACGGTGATTGAGACCGATTCGATGTACACGGACTCGAGGGGTCGGGACGGCTCCTGGTCGAACTCGTTGAATCCGAGCGGGACCGCTTTGATCGCCTCGATCGTGTCCTCGCTTCCGACCAGTTGTCCGAAAGAGGTGAACTGAGTATCGGGGAGAAGGTGGAGTGAGTTGTCCTCCAGCACGATGAAGAACTGGCTGCCGGCCGTACCCGGTTGACCGGAGTTGGCCATCGCCACCGTTCCCGGATCGTACGTGGTGCCCGACTCAGGGAACTCGTCGGCCGGCGAGTAGCCCGGATTACCAAAGCCGGTTCCGGTGGGATCGCCGCCCTGGATCATGAAGCTGGGAATGACGCGGTGGAGGGGCGAACCGTCGTAGTAACCCTCCCGCGCCAGGAACACGAAGCTGTTGACGGTCTCGGGAGCGATTGACGGATCGAGCTCGAGCGTGATGTCTCCGCAGGAGGTGGTCAACACGGCGGTAACGGAAGCATCGCTCGCGATCTGCTGGTCCACTGCGGCGTCGAACGCCATCTCGGTCGGCGCCGGCGGAGCCGTGCCCCCACACGCCGTGGTCTGGCCGGCGAACAGTTCGTAGCTTGTCGCCGCCGGCGCCTGTTCGGGTGTGGTGGTGGTTGTCGTCCCGATCGTGGTGGTCGTGGCGACCGAACTCGTGGTGGTCGCCTCCGGCTCGTCGTCACCTCCCGACAGGAGCGAGAACAGGAGCAGTGGGCCGAGCACCACCCCGACGAGAACGGCGATGTTGCGAACCGTTCGAATGCGGGCCGCCCGCTGAGCGAGCTTGCGCTCTGCCTCGAGCTTGGCGGCGCGGTTTTCCTTCTGACGTTGGCGTTTTGGGGTAGTCATGCCGGATGCATGATAGAGACCCCGATGCACTCGTCATACCCGGCGATCGCGCCACAGTCCGCCGGCGTCTCCCCCATATACTCCGCGTCTATGTCTCTCATCGTCCAGAAGTATGGCGGCACCTCGGTTGCCGACGCAGAACGCATCTCCAATGTGGCCCGTCGCGTCGTGGAAACCCGCCAGGCCGGCAATGACGTGGTGGTCGTCGTCTCCGCCATGGGACAGACGACCGACGATCTGATCGCCCTTGCCACCGACGTGAGCTCGCAGCCGGGTGGCCGGGAAATGGACATGCTGCTCACCGCCGGAGAACGCATCTCGATGGCGCTGCTCGCCATGGCCATTCGCGACCTGGGAGTGGAAGCGGCCAGCCTGACCGGCTCCCAGGCGGGGATTCTCACCGACTCGGTCCACGGCGAAGCGAAGATCACCGCCATTCGGGGCGACCGCGTGCGCGAGTACCTCGACGACGGCCGCGTCGTCATCGTGGCCGGGTTTCAGGGGGTTGATCCCGAGAGCCGTGATGTCACCACGCTCGGCCGGGGTGGCTCGGATGCGACGGCGGTGGCTCTCGCCGCCACCCTCGGGGCCGACGTGTGCGAGATCTACACCGATGTCGACGGGGTGTTCACCGCCGATCCGCGACTGGTGGGAACCGCCCGCAAGCTCGATGAAGTCTCATATGAGGACATGCTGGAATTGGCGGGTGCCGGAGCCGGGGTCCTCATGGCCCGGTCGGTAGAGTTCGCCCGCCGGTTTGGCATTCCCGTACATGTACGCTCGTCATTTCACGACGGGCCTGGAACCTGGATCAAGGAAGAAGCGATGGAACAAACGGTCATCACCGGAGTCGCCCACGACACGAGCGAAGCGAAAGTCACGGTGCATGGCGTGCCGGACCAGCCCGGCATCGCCGCCCGGTTGTTCGGTGCCCTGGCAGCCGAAGACGTGAACGTCGACATGATCGTTCAGAACGTCTCGACCGACGGATACACCGATATCAGCTTCACCGTTCCCAAGGAGCACATGGAGAGTGCCCGGGCGGCGGCGGAGAAACTCGTGCCCGACCTCTCCGCCCGGGGCGTTGATGTGGATCCGGCCATTGCCAAGGTGTCCCTTGTTGGTGCCGGCATGCGCAATCATCCCGGTGTAGCGGCCGACATGTTCAAGGTGCTTTCCGAGCACGCGATCAACATCTCGATGATCTCCACCTCGGCCGTTCGGATCTCCTGCGTGATTGCCGCCGACCGCTGTGACGAAGCCGTGCAATCTCTTCACGATTACTACCTCGCGGAAGGAGCCACAGAATGAGCGATCTCACTGTTGCCGTTGTCGGAGCGACCGGGGCCGTCGGCCGGGTCATGCGCGACATCCTCGCCGAGCGGTCTTTCCCCGTCGGCGAGCTGCGACTCATGGCATCCGAGCGATCTGCCGGAACCGTCCTGTCGACCGGGTTCGGTGGCATCGAGGTCGAGGACCTGGCGACGGCCGACCCGACCGGCGTCGACATCGCCCTCTTCTCGGCCGGTGGCGATCGCAGCCGCGAGTATGCGCCGAAGTTCGCCGAGGCAGGCGCCATCGTGGTCGACAACTCGTCCGCCTTCCGGATGGATCCCGAAGTCCCGCTCGTGGTCGCAGACGTCAACAACGAAGACGCTTTCAAGCACAACGGGATCATTGCCAATCCCAACTGCACGACGATGGTGCTCATGATGGCAGTGGCGCCGCTCCACCGGGCCGCCGGCCTGGAGGGCATGGTGGCCATGTCGTATCAGTCGGTTTCCGGGACCGGCAACAGCGCCATCACCGAATTGCGCGAGCAGGTGGATTGGTTCGCGAAGACGCCGCGGGCCCTCATCGACGGCGGCTGGGAGGAGCCCCACCACACGGTGTTCACCCGCCCGATCGGATGGAACGTGCTGGCGTTCGCCGGCAACGAGGTCGAGAACGGCTACACCGATGAGGAGATGAAGCTCCAGAACGAGAGTCGCAAGATCCTCGATGTCCCCAACCTGCTCGTCGAACCGACTTGCGTGCGGGTGCCGACCGTCGTCGGCCACGGCATCGCCGCCAGCCTGTGGTTCCGAGATCCGGTCACTCCCGAGCAGGCCGCCAAGCTCATCGACGAGGCGCCCGGCGTGCAGGTATGGGCCGACAAGACGGCCACGCCGCTGGATTCGGCCGGCATCGACGATGTGCTCGTGAGCCGTATCCGGCCCACCCTCGGCGAGTCAGGGGGCATAAGCCTCTGGGCTGTCGGCGACAACCTCCGCAAGGGCGCAGCCCTCAACACCATCCAGATCGCCGAGTTGTTCCTCTAGGCGCTTCGACCCGGTTCGGCGGTATTGACGAGCGCTCCCGCTTGCTCCAAGGTGCGTGGTGTACTTCGTCGGCGAACAGGT